>CAMLKV010000008.1 GCA_946480635.1 uncultured Flavobacterium sp. | reverse complement strand
GAACCCGTGACCTCTTCCTTACCAAGGAAGCACTCTACCCCTGAGCTACACCGGCTTTTGCGAGTTCAGAAGTTAGAATTCAGAAGCTTGAATAAATTTCTAAATCCAGAATTCTAAATTCTCAAAAGGATTAACTAGCAACGCTCGTTAATCCTGTAAGGCGGAGCCTTACTAAACTTTTGAATAAAATTTTTACTCAAAAGTTTGTGGGGAGAGCAGGATTCGAACCTGCGAAGGTTTCCCAACGGATTTACAGTCCGTCCTCGTTGGCCGCTTGAGTATCTCCCCTCCTTGCTTTTCAGTATTTCAAATACTCATTTTAATTTTAACTAATTAAATATGAGAAAATTGAGCCGATGGAGGGACTCGAACCCACGACCTGCTGATTACAAATCAGCTGCTCTAGCCAGCTGAGCTACACCGGCGACTCAATAAAAAAGTCCGCTATTTCTAACGGACTGCAAATGTATGTATTATTTTTATTAATCAAAACTTTTTTGCTTAAAATTTTATTTAGGCATGAGCTCTAATCTTTTCTTTACGTTTTACTAACAATCTTTCCATTGCTTCTGAAGCTAATTCGACACCTTCTTCAAAAGATTTACATTGCTTTTTTACGATAAACTCATCACCTGGAACGATAATTTTTGCTTCTACTATTTTATTTTCTTTGTCACTTGTCCTTTCCACTTTTAAAAACACATCTGAAGAAACAATCTTATCAAAGTATTTTTCTAATTTGTTAACTCTTACATCTATGAAATCTACTAACTTTTTGTCAACATTAAAGTTAACTGCATGAACATTTACCTTCATAATTTTAAAATTTTAAGTTAAACAATTATAAAGAATTATTTTTGGCTTCTTGGATGCGCATTACTATATACGTTTTTCAACTCGGTTAAACTTGACTGTGTATAAACTTGGGTTGACGCAAGACTTGAATGTCCCAACAATTCCTTAATTGAATTTAAATCGGCCCCATGATTAAGCATATGAGTCGCAAACGTGTGTCGAAGCATGTGTGGACTTTTTTTTACTTTTTCAGAGACATTACTAAAGTAACAATTTATTAACCTATAAACAAACGTTTCGTTCAATTTATTTCCGTTACTCAATAAAAATAAATAACTCCCATCAACGATTTGTTTTAATGATTTTCTTTCAATCAAATACATTTTTATCTGCTCAATCATTAATGGAAGCAGTGGAATTATGCGCTCTTTACTTCGTTTTCCTAAAACTTTGATTGTCGCATTAGACAAATCCAGATTACTTAACTGCAACCCAATCAATTCAGAACGTCTAATACCTGTTGTATAAAACAAATCAATAATTAGCTTATCACGAACCCCTTCAAAGCCTTCTCGATACTTAATTTCAAACAGTACTTTATTTAATTCATCTTCAGAAAAAGGGACCTGTATTTTTTTGGGAGTTTTTAAAGCCTTGTGTTTAGCTAAAGGATTTAATTCTATCTGTTTTGTTTTTAATAGAAATTTATAAAACGCTTTTAAGGAAGCTATTTTTCTATTTATAGAAACATTCTCTATCCCATCATCTACCATAGAAACAATCCAACTACGAATTAAAGTATATGAAACTTCTTCCAAAGACATTTCTCCATAATTTTCTTTCAGAAAAGCATCAAAAAAAACCAAATCATTTCCATAGGCAAGCGCCGTATGCTTAGAATAGTTTTTCTCTTTCAGTAAATAGTCTAGGAATTTTTGTTGATTTGAATGCATAAAAAAATCGTTAGTATAAAAGTACAAAACTTCTACAACTAACGATTTTATATTATCAGAAAATTAACGTATTAACTTTCGATGCTGTCTCTTAATCCTTGGATATATTGAGCTTTTTGGATTTGTGCTCTTCTAGTAACAGAAGGCTTCGTGAATTGCTGACGTGCACGCAATTGTCTTACAACTCCAGTTTTATCGAATTTTCTTTTGTAACGTTTTAACGCTCTATCGATGTTTTCTCCGTCTTTAATTGGTATAATTAACATAATTTAGACACCTCCTCTCATTTACGGGTGCAAACTTATAACTTTATTTTTAATTACAAAACCTTATTTACCAATTATTTTCATGCAGAACATGTTTTTCTTAATTCAACAAAAATAAGTAACTTTATATTTAATGCATAATTAAAACAATAAGTATGTCAAACCATATTGTAAAAATTCTTCAGTCCTATTATATCACTCACGATGTAAAATGTTTTATTGTAGAAAGACCCGAAGATTATAACTTCATACCCGGACAAGCTACTGATGTTTGTATTAATTTACCAGAATGGAAAGATCAACCACGACCTTTTACATTCACCAACTTAAAAGAACAGCGCTATCTTGAATTTATGATTAAGATTTATCGTGATCACAATGGCGTAACTAACATGCTTGGCAAAACCAATGCTGGCTCCGAACTTATTCTTCAAGAACCTTTTGGAGGAATCCAATTTAAAAAGCCTGGAATATTTATTGCTGCAGGAACTGGCATCACTCCATTTTTAGCCATTTTTAGAGATCTATACAAACAAAACAAACTTTACGGCAATAAGCTCATATATACAAACAAAACATCTGACGATGTGATTATGGATGCTGAGCTTAAAAAAATATTTAAAAACGATTATTTAAAAGTATATACTCGAGAACACGTAATTGGGTTTACAGGAAAACGAATTGATCGTAACTTTTTAATTGAAAACATTGCCGATTTTGGGCAGCATTTTTATGTATGTGGCCCTCAAGATTTTGTAAAAAATATTACTGGTCATTTAATTGATCTCGGAGTAACTTCTGACGCATTGATTATAGAAGAATAAAAAAAGCCAGTTTAACAACTGGCTTTTTTTATTTTAATCCCCAAAATAAAGTTTTGAGAAATATTTAAATCTTAAGAAAATCACTTTAAATTTAAAAATATCAGCTTTAGAAATTAAACCCAAGGAATAAAGCCTATAGCCATCTGTAAAACATCTATAGATGATATACATAATTGCTCCAATCACAAAATAATTATTCTCTCCACTCATCACAAACCAAACCAATAAAGGCAAGGGCAATAAAATAGCAATGTAAAATATTAATAAATTTCTCATTATTTTTCTTCTTGTTAAAATTATCTACAAACCCTATCGTAACAAGCAATAGCCAAAACCCCAAATGTCTCTGGAATGAAAGCAGAAACCATCCCAAGACCTACAGAAGTCCAACCATGATTTGAATAGGCATCTGATATACAATCCATCGTTGCTTTACCACATGTTTTATTTCTACTATAAGCAGTATTAGGAGTAAAAACAACATTATTATTTAGATAATCAAAGTTAAAAGTAGATATTAATTCTTTATCAATATCATAAACTTTAACTAAAGAACTATTTGCTTCATTATTAACTTCCAACAATAATGGCTCACCATAAATCAAATCTCCATCAAAACCAACCATCAGAGACTCACTATCTGCATTTAATATCGGTGAAGTAGATTTCACAACAATCAACCCTAAGCCAGTTTCTTCATTAAAAATCGCTTCTGCATTTTCAAAATCATACTCCTCATTTGACATTTTACTTGTACTATTCACTCTAGATTTTACATCAATATAATCCTGCAACTTTTGAACAATTTTTTTATTATCAATTTTACTAACATTCAATAATTTATTTTCATTTTTATTGTTTTCGTCTTTCTCACATGCAATAAATACAATAGCTGAAATCAAAATTAAAGTTGCCAAATAAACTGGATTAATCTTTCTCATATTTTTTTTACTTTTTAAATTATTCACTTTTAATCTCTCATGACCAATTTGAAATCTGTGCAAAGCAAAAAAAAACTAATTAATACGTAAAATCTTAAATTTTAACTTTTATTACGGAAAAACCGTAAAAACAAAAAGCCAAGAAAATTTCTTGGCTTATAATTCATTAATTTTAAATAAATTATACATTCAAAAACAATCTGATTAAATTGTTATTTCTTAACTGCTGGTTGATAATCTTTGTTATCAATTATCATTTTTGATAAAATCTCTTTTAAGATTTCAGAAGTTCCTCCTCCAATTGGACCTAGACGACTATCACGGAATAAACGCGCTAACGGATATTCTTCCATATAACCATAACCTCCTAACATTTGCAAGCAATCATAAATTGCTTGATCAGCCACTTTTGTAGATTTTAGTTTTGCCATTGTAGCTTCTTTAACCACATACTCTCCAACATTCAATCTTGCCACAGCAGCATAATTAAATACCTTACAGTGCTCCACTTCAGTCGCATGTTCTACCATGGTATGACGTAACGCTTGAAATTTGTTGATAGAAGTACCAAAAGCCTCACGTTGTGACATATATTCAAGAGTATAATCAATTGCATATTCGGCTCTAGCATGTGCATTAATTGCCATGATTAATCGCTCTAATGCAAAATGCTGCATGATGTAAGGAAAACCTTTTCCTTCTTCACCCATTAAGTTTTCTAGCGGAATTTCAACATTGTCAAAAGCAATTTCAGCAGTATCAGATGCTCTCCATCCTAATTTATCAAGTTTAGTAGCTGACACTCCTTTTAAATTAGCATCAACTAAAAACATTGTAATTCCTTTATTACCAAGTTCTGGATTTGTTTTTGCAGCCACAACATAATAGTCTGCATAAACACCATTCGTGATAAATGTTTTTGAACCGTTTATGATATACTTATCACCTTTCTTTTCTGCAGTAGTTCTCATTCCTGCCACATCACTTCCTCCAAAAGGTTCAGTAATACATAAGGCTCCTATTTTTTCTCCAGCGATACTTGCTGCTAAATAGTCGCGTTTAATTCTTTCATCTCCTTCAGCATTTAAGTGAGTCATTGCTAAATAAGCATGTGCCCACATTGCAGCTGCAAAACCAGAAGACTTGATTTTTTGAAGTTCTTCTAAAAATACGACCAAATAAAATAAATCCAAATTTGATCCTCCGTAAGCTTCTGGATAATTTAAACCAAAGAAGCCCATCTCTCCAAATTTTTTCCAAATAAAGCGTTCTATCTGTCCTGTTTTTTCCCATTTTTCAATATGTGGAACTACTTCTTTATGTAAAAAATCGCGAAAACTCTCTCTAAATAATTGATGATCTTCAGTAAAATAAATTGAATTCATAAGGTTGTATTGTGCTCGTTTTTTAGTTTTTTATTTAAAGTCCAAATATAGAGCAATAATTTTAACTTTTTCAACAGGAAAGCCCTTAATTTTTGTTAAATCCTCAATCGATTTGATTCCCCCATTCATACTACGGTATATAACAATTTCACGTGACAATGGATATTTGAAATAAGGAAACTTTGACAACTCTTTTGTCGAAGCATTATTAATATCAACTTTAGAAATAATTGGAAGGCTAACAATTTTAAAATGTTTGTTTAGTTCCTCAATTACTTCTGGTGATAAACCCCAAACATCATTCATCTGATCCATACTCACAAAGCCTCCTAAAGATTCTTTAAACTTCAAAATTCTTTCAGAGATACCATCTCCAATTCCATAGATTTTAACCAAATCTTCTTTAGTCGCCAAATTCAAATCTTGCTGTACAATTTTAATTGGCTTTTTATCAAAAGATGCAAACTCTTTGTTAGCATATGAATTTTGAGGCTGTCTTTTATTATTTACCCAATCAGGAAATTTAAAATATGGTGAAATCTTTGCGAGTAATGAATTCGAGACTTTAGTTACACCCTGAAACTCCTTAGCTGAATTAACAAACTTTCCTGTTTTACGAAATTCGAGTAGTCGGTCAATTTCAGCGACACTCATTCCTAGCTTATATCCTTTAAAATCGGTTATGAAATTGGGATTAAAAGGATATATTTTATAGCTATCTTCATTCTCTACTTGATTTTTGAGAGAATCGATTTGAACTTGCATTGCCAACCATTGTCTTTCTTCCTCAGTAATTTCAACTTCATTTCCAGAAGAAAAACTAATAAAGAAATAAATTGCTTGAAGTAAAACTATTATAAAAACCAAAAGAGCTAGACCAATACGTTGCTCTTTATTAAAAAGTAGAAATTTTTTAAAAATCATATCATTTATAAGTCGAATACAGATGTTCTTTTGGTTCGAACCAAATCTTTTAGTTTAATAATAAAACCTAATGTAAGATAGACTCCAAACCACAAACCCGCTGTAACGAAAGAAATATAAATAAAAAACAAACGGACACTATTAGCACGCATTCCTAGCTTGTCAGCCAATCGTGATGCAATGTGAAATCCTTGTTTTTCAAAAAAATATTTCAGCTTAAGTACAAATGACACTTTGTTGATTTTTTTTATGGAGTAAACTTACAATTATTTTCTAATTCTTCAAAAGTTCAACTCCAATTGAACATTTCAAACACTTTCCTAAATCACAATACGTTCTTTTTAATTGCAGCAACGATTGTGTGTCAAAAGCATTATCTGATTTTATTCCAATTGTGTTAAACTTTTCTATTACTATATTTTTTTCAGGCTTTATTTCTTGGATGATTTTAAGACAATCTTCAAAAGTTTCCTTTCCCATACTTTTATCATACAAAAACTTAAAAGGAATAACAGTGTTGATTATCAGTAGATCTACAAATGATTTAGAAAGCTTTTTCTTTTTTGAAGGGCTTTGCTTATCAAATTGATAATGACTTTCCCAATAATTATTAGCTGAGACTGAAAAAAAGCTATACAAATCATCGATTGATAATAAGTCTATTACTTTAGAAAATAAATTTTGTTGTTTTGAATAAAGTTGAGCTAACTGAGAAAGTCGTATCGTTGGAAAATTATCAGGTCGCAATTTAAAATATTCAACCTGCACAGATAAATTGTCCCTTAAAACATACTTTTGAGTTATGTACTTATATCGAGAATATAAATCTTTAGAATACGAATCTTCAGGAATTGAAGGCAACATTTCAAGAGCACCATAAAACAGAGCTTCAAGATTTTCAGCTTCAAAACTTTCCTTCCGAATTACTTCAAACGGAATTAATTTCGCCATTTGAAAAAACGCATCACCATTAACATTTAACCCGAAGTTTTTAGCTATAAAGTAAAAGAAGACTGCTTCCCAATTATTTTTAGTAGAATCTAGCATCTTTCGGATTTCTACAGATTTTTTCTCTAATCGTTCAAGATATAGTTTCTCTTGCCAGTTTTTAAAAACAAAGTCAGAGACATTATGAATGTCATTCTCACAATTTATCCAAGACTTTTGTTGCTTTAATTCTTTATATTTATTCAATACATCTTTAGAAATAAACTTAGAAAGCTCTAAAACAGGAATTACAGAATTATCTTTCCTAAAAACATCAACATCATGTTCCCAAACAACATGTAGTATGACATTATCATAATTATTGTCTACTTGGTGATTGTGCAAATACCAATCGGATGATTTTTGATGAATCTCGATATTTCCTGCCCATTTTTGATTTGCAATAATCAATTGAGCATTAAAAAAATCAGGACCACTCGATTTTAAGTATGAACCTGGTTTGACAACCTGAATTTCATCACCTTGAGTAGTCCTGAGAGAGCAAGTATCCATTCTTTGGAATTGCCAAATGTGGTGTAAAAATTCTTCTTGCATGGCTTGTATAGAAATGTAAATATAAAAAAAATCCTACAAAATTTTGTAGGATTTAAAATTTAATTTCTTAAAGCTTTACTTTATCGAATTAATTATATCGTGTTTAGTAATGATATGGAACTTACCTTTTCCAAGATCTACCAAAACTGCTTGATTGTCTTTATTTATTAGTTTAGAAACTTCTTCTACAGCCGTTCCTAAAGAAACCACAGGGAATGGATTACCCATAACTTCTCTTATTGGCTTGTCTGCAACGTTTTTGTCTGTAATATAACTTTGGAACAAATCAGATTCATCTACTGAACCCACAAAACCATTTACGTCTACAACCGGAATTTGAGAAATTTTGTATTTACGCATTCTCTCAATGGCATGAGATACTAACTCTTCAGTTCTAACTGTTACTAGCGGCTTATCAATATGCTCTTTAATAAGATCTTCTGCTTTTGTTACTTCTTCTTCTAAGAATCCGCGTTCGCGCATCCAATCGTCGTTAAACATTTTTCCAACGTAACGGCTTCCTGAATCGTGAAATAAAACCACCACAACATCGTCTTTTGTAAAATGTTCTTTCAACTGAATTAAGCCTTTTACAGCAGCTCCTGCTGAATTACCAACAAAAATCCCTTCTTCTAATGCTATTTTACGCGTGTAAACAGCAGCGTCTTTATCGGTTACTTTTGTAAAACCATCAATTAAAGAGAAATCAACGTTTTTAGGTAAAATATCTTCACCAATACCCTCAGTGATGTAAGTATAGATTTCGTTCTCGTCAAAAATTCCTGTTTCGTGGTATTTTTTGAATACAGACCCATAAGTATCAATTCCCCAAATTTTGATGTTTGGATTTTTTTCTTTTAAATATTTAGCAACACCTGAAATTGTTCCTCCAGTACCAACACCAACTACAAAGTGTGTTATCTTACCTTCTGTTTGTTCCCAAATCTCTGGACCAGTTTGTTCATAGTGTGCTACAGCATTACTTGGATTATCATATTGATTCACATACCAAGAATTTGGTGTTTCTTCAGCTAATCTTTTAGAAACTGAATAATATGAACGTGGATCAGTTGGCTCTACGTCTGTAGGACAAACAACTACCTTAGCTCCCACTGCTCTCAGAATATCACATTTCTCTTTTGATTGTTTATCAGAGATTACACAAATTAATTTGTAACCTTTTACAATAGCCCCTAGTGCCAATCCCATTCCCGTGTTACCAGATGTACCTTCAATGATTGTTCCTCCTGGTTTTAATCTTCCATCGGCTTCTGCATCCTCAATCATTTTTACAGCCATTCTATCTTTTACAGAATTTCCTGGATTAAAAGTCTCCACTTTAGCCAATACTAAAGCATCAACTTCGGCAGTAACTTTATTTAATTTTACTAAAGGAGTGTTTCCGATAGTTTCTAATATGTTTTTTGCGTATTGCATTATAATTGTTTTTTGTTATTACAAAGGTAAAAAAATGTAATTGATTTTAGAAATCAAGCTGATTGCGTGAGGGATGGTAGCGAGTACCTTGTACTGCGAACAGCCCGACCGTGCCAAAGGCAGGGTCACGCCATAATTACTGAAAGAAATTCCACACTAATCCAAAACGGATAACAAAATCTTTATAAGGGTTGTTTGGCGCAGCATAATAATCGCGCCCTGTAAAGCTGGCATTAAAATGCTCTGCTTTTAAGAAAATACGACATTGTTGAACGCGTGCGTTTACAAAGAAATCGATTAGAGGATAATTTCCAATTTTAGTTGTGTTTTGTGTATAGAATTCAGCAATTAGCGGATTGTATGCGTTTGCATAATATTCTGTAAAATATTGAAATGTGAAACCAGTTTGCAAAAACATAGCCTTTTTAAACAACTTGTCAGAGTAATACAAACTATTACGGGTTGTGATTTTTGGAACATTTAAAATAGCATCATTTTGACTTACTTGCTGATATAAAACTGTGTTATCTAAAGCAAATTTTCCAACTTTAAATTCCTTTCCTAACTTAATCGAAAAATAGCCAATTGTCCCTTTATATTGCTTTGGCGAAAGTAAAATTACATCAGAAGTAGTAGAATCATCACTAAAGTATAAATGGTCAGTCAGAGTCGATATTTGCGCTTGAGCAGAACCCCATTGTGTTGTAGCATCAACTTTTAAAGTATTAATTTTTTCATTATCAAAGCTGTTTTTCCAATTATAGTTAACAAAATCACTCTGATATAATGTATAATTCATATCTGGGACTTTACTTAAGTTTAGATATTGAGCTGAGAAATGATTTTCATCGTTGAATTTATACTTTAATGAAATATCTAAAGTAGAGAATGTTTGTTTTGAAATAGCTTTAGAAAACAAAGCGTATCCATGAATTTTATTTTTATTATAGAAATACTTTCCTCCAACAGCATTAAGATTTTCATTATTAGTGTTTGGAATTAACACTTGACTTCCAGAAACTATATAACGATCATAGAAATAATTATACTTGAAATTCTCAACAAAAAAGTTAAACTTTCCGATTACTGAATTACTAAATGTAGCACCAAGTTTATTGTACATTACATTACTCTTGGTTAGATCATTATAATTTGAATTCACATAGCTTGGGCCAAAACGCTCTATTTTGGTTGGCATTTTGAATTCAAAAAATTTTGTTTCATAACTAAACTGATGCTCTAATAAGACATTATTGGCATTATCGTTCTTGTTGATTCGAAAACTATGATCAATAAAATATCTCTTGCCTTTAAGCATAGTTGAAGCATCTGTTAAATTCACTTCTAACCTTGAACGATCTGTGAATTCGGAATTTCCAGATTCGAAATTAGATAAGTCTACAATCCCATCATTTTCTTTGTTCATTAAATCTTGACCTGTATAATGCAAATTTGCAACATAGCGTTTATTTTTAGTAAAATAACTAGTTGTGAATCTGAAATTACCATTACTAGAAAGATTATTAATATACTTTCCTAAAGAACGTAATCCTTTATAGGCGATTGAAAAATTAAGATTTGGAGATGTGTTTAATGTCACAAAAGCATCTAAGCTTTGTCCCTGTTCTAAAACAGTTTTAAAATACAATTCAGTTAATGGAGTTGCAACCGAATAATATTTAATATCATTAACTCCTAAATAACTAAAGAGCTTCCCTTTAAATCCAAATTCAGGCAGTGAACTTGAATAAGAAACAAGACCATAATCTAGAGTGTTATATGTATGACCATCATTTGCAAAAGGTAGTAATCCAAAATTATCTTTCCTAAGATAATTGAAAGCATATTCCTTTTTTATTGTTAAAGAGGTATCAACATAGACTGTATCCTTTAGCAAAGTAATGATTTTGTACTGATCGTGTTTCGCCTTTGGAGCTTCCTTAGGTCCTTCACGAAGTGATTTTCTTTTTGTAGAATCTTGTTTTACTAATTCATCGTCTTGCGAATAACTAGCAGAAAAAAAGAAAAGAAATAATGTTATTAAAAAGTATTTCATATACAATAGTGAATTGCAAAAATACACATTTGAAATTATTATTTCTATTAAACAAAAAAAAAGCCCCGCATAAAGCGGGGCTTAATATTTAATAAGAATTATTTTTTCTTATTTTTTTTAGCTTTGATAGCGTTTAAAACTGAAGCATATTTTCCAGTTCCTAAAACATCACCAGTGTTAGCATCTTTTAAAGTCCAAGTAGAACCTGACTTCACTAATTCTCTTACTAATTGGTAAGCATCTGGGTCATTAGTTTGTTGGTATCCGCCAACTTTCACGTCAAATAATCCAGTCATATCTAATTTATCAGAGAAATAACCTGGTTTACCAGAAGTTAAAACTGTTGGAATGATAGTTGAATTAGCTACCGTAATACCATTTGTTGACCAGAAACTTGGAACAATAAAATATGTTCCGTCAGGTGTAGACGCTGGTAAAACGATATTTTCTGGACAGCTACTGTAACTATCAGCAATAATATTACCATTTGTATCATAAACCTCTAAATCAAGATCTACATCACAAAATGCGTGAGTTGCAGGAGTAGCAGCATTATCTTTAAATTCCCCTGCATGAATATTACCATGTCTATCAGTAGTATTTCCTTGGAAATCTAAGTTAATCCAAAAATCGGCAGAAGTTTTATCGTTAACTAAAACACTAATGTCTTGTGAATTATCAGCAACTAAACCTCTACCGTTACCGTCACTAGTTAATTTGAATTGGAAAGTCTCTGCACCTTCTGCATAAACATCAAACTCAGGAGTAATAGTAAAAGTATGAGAAGTTGCATACGCTGGGAAAACGATTCTGTGACCGATCAATCCTAAACCGTCACCTTCTTCAGTTTCTATACCACTACATGTATAATCTCTAAAGCTTCCCGAACCTCCAACTAATTCTAGTTTGAAATCCATACTTGTTTTATATGGAGTATTTGTTGTTAATGTTACTGTTATAACATCCCCTTCAGTAACTGTAAACGCAGTGTGGTCAGCAGTTACAATTGGCTTCACATTTCTATCTGTAATTTCATCATCATCATTACATGAAGATAATAATCCAAGCAATGCAAAAGCAGCAATAAAATTTTTATATCTCATTTTGTTATCTTTTAAAAGATTAAATATTATCTCACGTAATTATTTACATACTGACGTGGTCCAGCTGCAAAACTTACTTCATATTTAGTTTGGAAATTGTTGATTGAATTAACAACACCATCATTACCATTATATGAATTTGTACCAGTTACCGTATTTGAGTAAGTACCTTGTGCTAAATTTTGATTAGGAATTGTAATGTCCCCACAAATATCTGTAAAGTTATATCCTTGATCTGGAGCAATAGTTCCAGCGGCATAAGTTGCAGTAGTTGTAGTTTTAAAATTATTAACAGCTGTTGTATAAATTACTTCATTTGTATAAACTCTAACTAAACCATCATTTCTTGTAACAGTTACTGTATAAGGAGCTCCACCTACTTGAGATTGACAACCTACAAAAATGATTTTGAATTGTTTATTGTTGTCAGAAACAATTGCTCCATTTGTAGAAGTTGTTAAATTAACAATTAATTCAGTTTTTTGAGTAGGATTTAAACTTCCTGTATTCACTAAAATACTAAAGTTACCAAATGTTTGACCAGCTGGAATATTTACTTTACCGGTGTTATCAATGAAATCGAATTCAACACCTTCAGTAGCTGTAGACGAAGGATCGATTTCGTATGAAACCTGAGTATCGCTTGAGAATGGCATACCATCACCTCCACCAATTACATCAACTGGAAAATCTTTTTGAACTTGACCTTGATCTGCAAAATAAGATACGTCAGCAAATTCTTTACCAAATCCTACAGCTTTAGCACTTGTAGTAAATTCGTGATCTGGTCTAATGTCATCATCACAAGATATACTTGCAACAGCAACTGCCAATAATAAAATTATCTTTTTCATAATTTAAGTTTTTTAAAATTAGTTTTTCCAGAAAGGACCAGTTGTAAACACAGAGTTTACAGTTTGAGCTGGCACGTTTGCTGTATTACCAACAAGCTCTGAAGTTGGGTATAATAATCTTCTTGGTTTGTTAGCTTTAGTAACTCCATTAATTGCTAATGGAATAGCATCAATTAAACCAGTTCTAGTATACTCGATAAAAGACTCCATTGCATTAATACCTCCTTGAAGAGCAATATTCTTTTGGTACATGATAGCTTCAATTTGTTGAGCTGAAGTAGCACCAATAGCACCGTAACCTTTTCCAACAATTAAATTAACATCAGCAACATAAGTTCCAGCAGTAGCTCCTAACTGAGCCATTGAAGCATTAATTGCTTGATCGAATAAAGTTTGTGCATTACCTGTTAAATAACCTCTATGAACTGCTTCTGCTTGTAACAACAAACTTTCAGACAATAACATCATATAACCATTTTGACTTGAACTAGTAACAATTCCTGTTCCAAGTGGAGAAATACTGGCAGGAGCAGTACCACCGTTAACAACGGCTAAGTCTCCTTGTAAAACACCTTGTACAGTACCACCAACTAAACCAAAGATTCTACCTCTTCTTGGATCTACAGGAGAAGAGTTTAACTTATCACCCATGTATTTAGAAGCTCTAACAAATCTAAACTCATTATTCTCAGTAGTACCATCAACTTGATACATTAAAGAGTAGAAAGGATTTTGTTGGCTAACACTTCCGTTTGAATAACCTGGGTTAATAGTAGCATTAGCATCTAAGAAAGTAACACCAGCTAATTCTGCGAACTCATCATTTAAATACGTTTGAGTTGCAGCATCAGTTTGTGCAAGGTTAGCTTGTCTCAATAAAATTCTCAATTTTAAAGTATAAGCAAACTTTTTCCATTGATCCATATTACCATGCATAACAACATCTTCGCTACCTACTGCTTTAGCTCCAGGCGTATTAATCATATTGATAGCATCTTCAATCTGAACTACTAAATCTCTATAAATCACTTGATCATCATCATACTTAGGACTTGTATTTGAAGCACCTTGATGTGCACCAAAGTAAGGAACATCTCCGTAAATATCCACTAAATACTGAAAATAATAAGCTTTTAAAATTTTAGCAATAGCCTTATGATTCTCATAGTTAGGAGCTTCATGATTAATGATGTTTGATAAATTAGCTGTAGAAGTATACAAACCATCCCAAATACCACTGTAGAAAGCATTATCAAGAGCTAATGAAAATTCTTGTGGACTAGTAGCCGCAAAAGAGTTAACATTCATACCCCAGTTGTTCATAAAGAAATTTCCTAGTCTGTTCATAGTTCTAGTCAATGTTCTGTATGGTCCTGTTTGTGCATTAGCCAATGTCAAATCTGGAGTAAGTTGACTTAGCTGTGGATTATTTGGTGATGTATTAACATCCAAATAATCATCACATGAAAATAGCAATAATGATGCTACAATCGGTAATACATATTTTAATTTTTTCATATAATTTTTAATTTTAGAATGTTACATTAACATTAAATCCAATTGTTCTTGTTTGAGAACTCAGGATCAGAATATCCTCTATTTTCTTTAGGTAAGAAGATAAAAGGATTTCTTGCACTAACTCCAAATCTAACAGAAGTTAATTTTGTAGCTTCAATTAATTTAGATGGTAAAGAATAGCTTAATGCAATCTCTCTAATTTTTAAAGCTGTAGCATCTAACACTGAATTTTCAGCGATGTCAGCATACTCATCTTGGAAATATGATAAGAAAGATGAATAAGTAGTTCCTCCAGTTAATACTGAAGTATTCTCAGTGTAAACCCCAGGTGAAGTTTCAATTACTGAATTAGGGTAAACGAAACCAGTTCTTCCGTTGATAGCTGATTCATATAAGTGACCTGACCAAGACAACCAATCTTTAGTACCAGAATAGAACTGATGTCCTGTTCTATAATCCATTACCACAGCTAGGCGTAAACCTTTGTAATCAACATAACCACTATAGTTTAAAATATAATCTGGAGTAGATTTACCTAAGACTTTATATTCATTAGCTCTAACTGGATTACCAGTAGCTGGGTCAATAATAACTCTTCCTTGAGGATCACGAGCTAAAGCAGTACCTTTAATTAATGGGAACTCTTCTCCTTTAACAGCAAAGATTCCAACTTCTCCATTATCTTGTAAAGCAACCTCATTTGATTGATCTGTCACTTTATCTACAACTGTTTTATAACTAGAATATCCAATTGAGTTACTCCAAGTGAATTTTTCATTTCTGATTGGGAAAAACTCTAAATCTACCTCATAACCATTAGTCGATAATTGACCAATGTTAGTTAATAAATTTTGAATACCCGCAGCTGATGATGTAGATATGTTTGTAATCAAATCAGTATTTTTATCATGGTAGAACGCACCACCTAAACTAACTCTATTATCTAAGAAACCAAATTTACCAGACACCTCGAAAGTTTCTGTAAACTCAGGTCGTAATGCAGGGTCAGTGATACTAGTTAATTGACCAAATGAATTAGTATTACCAAAAGGATATCCTAGACCAGCAGCACCTACCTCATTTGTACTATAAATTCCGCTATCTCCATTGAAAGCATTACCTGTTTTTACGTAAGAAGCAGTAATTTTAGCAGAATTTAAAATTTTCCCATCTTTTAAAGACTCTAAGTTTGTTGGAACAAAAGAGATACCCGCAGATGGATAAAAATAATTATCCTTAGGCGCTTTAGGACCTTTTAAACGAGAATCCCAATCATTTCTAGCTGTTAAGTTTAAGAACAAGAAATCTTTGTAGCTAAAGTCAGCATTAGCAAACAAACCAAAAGATCTTCTTCTTTGTGAAATATTACTACTTGTACGCTCACCGTTATATGCTGTAGCATTAGGAATTACACGAGGAACACCTGTAATATTACTCATATTATAAAACCCTGGAATAACTAAGTTATCACCACCAGCATAAGTTTGTTGTAATTTATAAGTTTGAGTATTTAAACCTAAGTTAGATTTAAAGTTCAAACCTTCCATCAAATCATAG
>CAMLKV010000007.1 GCA_946480635.1 uncultured Flavobacterium sp. | reverse complement strand
GGATTGTTACTATAAGAAGGCATATCATCACCACTATCTAAACCTGTGACTCTTATTTCTAAAGGAGAATTAATAGGGAATTTATCTTGTGACTGATATTTTTGCAACATAGTTTCGAATTGTTTTGCAAAATCTGAAATTGCTTGCTGCACATCATTTTTGTTCATCAAAACGGCATATCCATTTGCAGTCACTCTTAATGTAGTATCCTTAACATAAAAAAGAGTGTTTTTTGAAGGACCCCAAATGTCTCTTGATTGTTCATAAATAGGAAATCCTAAAATTTTTCCATCTAAACCTTCATTTGTCATTTTGTACATTAATTCTCCAAAATTTGGTGTAAGGCCTGGTGCTATACTCATAATGAGATCAATCATTTTTACTACAAAATCTGGCAAATTGTCAGAAAACGGATAATTATTTGGTTGATTGACTTCTCTAGATGTTGAAGGCTTTGTTTTTTCAACTGTCCATACTTTTAACCATGGGTAGTTAGTAAAAGGGAACCAAATTATTTCTATTCTTCCACTTTTGTTTAAAAAATCGCCACAGCTATTTGGTGGAGGTGTTGTACCTGTATAAGGAACAAATAATGTTGCGGAATCAATATCCGTAATAGAAAGACATCTTAAATTATAATTTTCAATAACTTGAAAGGTAACTTCTGTAATTAAACTACGTCCTAGTTGGGTCATTAAAGCATTCATTTCTTTATCTCCCCTTTTAAAAGTTTTTAATTGGTAGCCATTTGGATTATCACTTTCAGGATCGGTAACTACAGCTGTAAGTGATAGAATTCTATTACTCATTGAACCGTATGTTGTTTTGAAGTCATCATTTGGACTTGTTGGAACTGCAGTACCGTGAGCATTTATACTTATTACACCTCCAACAGTTAAATGATCTGGTGCAGGAATATGAGGAAAACTGTACCCACTGGCAGCACCATTACCTCCAGAGACATTCTCCAAATATTGTAAAAGGTCACTCATTGTAGCTCCAGTTTTTACTTTTACAGCTGTTCCTTTTCCTTCAAAATCAGGAATAAAAGACATATCATTTAAAGATACAGTAGTATCAACTAACAGTACTTTATCATACGATGATAAATTTGGAGTAACTGCCAAAGGGGACCAATTGTGCATAATACCTCTAGCACGGACTGTCCAGCCATTACTGGCTGCCCAATTGCAAACTGTGACAACATCTTTTTCATTTGCTGGAACACAAGTCCAAACATTAGAGACAACTATAGCATTTGCCCAATTTGAAAAAGTTTCTTGTTTGACAGGAATATTTGGAGGAAAGCCTTCCAAAATTTTATTTTTTATAGTTTTCATAAATTAATTTTAAATGTTTGTTTTTAGAATGGATTCGTTTTAATTAATCCAGTACCAATGAAAAATTGGTACTGAATAGATTAATAGATTAGCTATAATAAATTGGCTTTAGTTTATAACCTTATAATTCCATCCGCAGGCATTGGATTATTGGCAACTGGAAGATTCATGAAATTTAGTTCCTGTTTTGTGCGCTCTTGAGCAAAAGAGTTGGTTTCCAAACCTCCTATGCTACCGCCTACAACTCCTCCTACTACTGTATTCAGTATTCCTGTATCCATACTATTTCCGTTGATAGCATTAGAACCAAGCTGAATTGAAACATCTATTGCTTCTGATTTTGCCACACTTGCTGACATTCTAGCAAATAAATTACCCCATCCCGATTTGTAATCAATACCTGGTATTGCCCATGACAAAGTCGAACTTAAAACACCTTTTACTAAAGCTTCATCTAAACCTGCACTTAGATTATTACCATGAGCTGCATTATCTATTAAACTTGAAGTAGTTGCTGCTAGTTCTGCACCACCAACAGCAAATGCTCCTTTTATACCTGCATTTGCTACTTTTGCCAATGTACTTACAGCTTGACCTGCTTCTGCTGCTGCTTTTACCCCAGTAGCAGCTTCAGCTGCTATCGAACCAGCTGCACCAAAACCTGCTGTTATAGCACCTGCAACGAATCCTACTGCTGTATTAATACCATATTCTTTCCAACTAAACTCATTAGTTACTAAACTCACTGCAGAATACGTTACTGCACTAACCCCTGCACCTATAAAGGCACCAGCTAAGGAAGCAAGTCCTACACTAACAGGAGTGGATAGCCCGCCTGTTACGACTTCTAAAACACCGGCAACAGCATCGATAACAACACCAATTAAAATTTCAATAGCTCCAATAATGGCACCTCCAATAGCAGAAAAGAAATTGCCAATTGAAAAATGACCAGAAGGATCTATAAATACAAATGGATTATTTCCGGCATATATGTAAGGGCTGAAAAATTGATTGTAACTATCCATGACACCAAATCTTCCTATTCTACTGAAATAGAATCTGGCTTTGTAGTTGTAAATCCCTAAATCATAATCATATTCTTGACTGGTAAACAAGTAAGGGAAAAAGTCGGCTTCTGGTTGAGCAATTATCTTTACATTTCCGTAAATATCATATTCATAAGCTGCAACAGGCTCGGCATTGGTATTCATTATGACTCTGATAGAACCTAAGTGATCCTTTAACGTATAATATGAAATATCATTTTTGACAAAAGAAACAATACCAACTGGTCCATATATAAAATAGATAGTGTTTTGAGTATTCTCGGTCTTTTTGATTTGTACCAATGGATTTCCTGACAAACTCTTTACATACAAAGTACTTTCTTGAAGTACATTACCAGAAAATTGTTGCTTTAAAACTCTATCACTCGAACTACTATAAAAAAACTTGTATTGTTTCTCTAAAGTCAGATCATCAATTTTACTTGTCATTTGAGTACCTGAATCGTACGAAAACTGTAAATTCTGTGCAGCATAACCATCTTCTTCACTAGCTTGATAATTTCCTATAGCACCATTTAAATTGTATTGGAAATTGAATACTGGATTTTGATTAGCAGAATTAACAACTTTTTGTAGACGATCCCCTTTACCAGATTCGGATTCAAATTGATATGTTTTAGAATTTATCGTTATAGTGTCAAAATTTCCATTATTATCAAATTGATAGACCTTATTATTTGTTTCTTGGCCTTTGGTCTCGACAACATTTTCTATAGCATTTAATGAATTATATGTGTTAGTAAATATTGAACCTGCATCCATGTTAGAAGGATATTCAAAACTAATGGTTGCAGGCTGACCATTGTAATAAGCATGCCCATTAGGAACAGCAGTTTGAATGTTTTCTTCAAAGATTACAGACTTATCATTCTGTTTCACATCTGTCATGTTGTTCAACCAAACTGGTGAATCATAACCATAATTACGAATCATGCTTGAAGCGCTTGGATTTAGTGTTTCTGCTAAAATTTTTCCAGTTGGATTGTACGTATACGATGCAATATCATTTGAATCCTTTTTAGTTCCAATTGTTGCAATTTGTCCTATCGTGTTGTAAGCATAATAGATAGAATATGCAGCTGCATCCTTTTGAACCGGATAATCTATTTGGATAATTCCTCCTAAATTATTGTAGTGGAATCCTGTTCTATATTCTTCGGAATCAAAGTTGGTAACTTTTTGTGTTCTTTCAATTACATTTCCGTAGACATCATAGGCAAAGTTCTCAATTACATCTGCCTGTCCATCATCAGAATGATTATTCTCAGTTGCAATGACCTGTCCAATTTGGTTAGGAACACCTGTACCATCTGAATCGTAGTACGTTTTCAAACGCCAAGTATTTACATTTTCTGGATAATTAGGTTCGTTGTTTGCTTTTTCCTGCAATACATTTCTATCCCACATGCCTATTACATAACCACTTTCTGATATTCTGCCCGAAGGATCATATTTATAATACTGGTAAGTCCCTTGATTTTTTGCTTCGGCATCTTGACGGAAACGCAAACGATCTGCCCTATCGTAAATCATTTCTGTTGTTCCTCCATTAGCAGAAGTCGTGGACATTAATTGTCCTAAGAAATTATACGTTTGATAACTTACCCAATTCTCATTGTTTTCGTCTCCTTCTTCGTAATTGGGAGACAAGGCTCTTATTGGATAACCTAAATCGTTATAATAAACAGCCGAAACAATTTCTTGTGTTGGTGTTTTTTGACTTACTTTACGAACTTCCTGATTCCTTTTATTAGAAATGGTTGTTGTGGTATTACCGTTTTGATCTTCTATTGTTAATTGATAATATTCTCCTTTAGGTAAGTCGAAATCACCATTATTACTACTATAATAGAATTTTTGTGTATTTGTCCCTAGACTATAATCTGCACCTGGCATCGATTTTTCAATGACTCTACCTAAAGGAGAAGTTTCATATAAATAACCAAAAAATGGATAGCCTGCATCTTCAGGATAATAGTCTGAAATTAAACCATGCATTTGTTGGTTTTGCAAATCATAAATAGCAAAATCAGTTAAGTATTTAAAAAGAGGAGTTGTGGAAGAAGCATCTATAAAAGCTGGTTTAGTACTAGCAATCAAATTTCCTTGTGGATTAAAAATATTTTGCATCACAGTCATACGAGTATTGTCTAATAACTGAGATTGTAAATCATTCCCCGTGGCATTCACAAAAGTTTGTGTAACCATTGAACTAAAAGAAGTCAATAAATATTCAATACTAATTTTGTTATTGGTAAACAAGCTTAGTTTTCCTGATATCACTTCAGTCGTGGTATAATTGAAAATAAGCATACCGTCTGCAAAAAATAACAAGCTATTTTTATTAACTAATACTAACCATTGATCTGCCAGATTGGCAATTTCTACCTCATTTGAAGTATAATTTACACTATAAAATTTATTGAATTCAGGTTCGTAAATTGCATTTTCTTTTGATTTGACCCCATTTTTAATTCTTTTAGAATACAACCCTTTACGCAACAGTTTACTTTGTCCTCTTAATTCCGAATTTGAAGAATCAAGTACAATTGATTGCTTTTTACATTCAATAACCTGATTGTTTTTATTTAGTAATTCCCATTGATGAGTAGCTGGATTCCATTGAATAGTAAACATATTCCCTATTCTTAATCCCAATGAATTCGAGATAACCTCTTTAGGAGTTAATTGTACTAATAGCCCGTAATTATTGACTTTATCACTTTTATAATCAAGGATTCCTTCTTTATTTGAAGCAGTATAATTCAAGATTCCACTTTCTACTTTCCAGTCTGTATCTTGTATTGGAGTCCAATATTGTTTCCATTGATTTCCCTGAGTAAATCGAACCGCATCACCTCCATCAACTGCTAATAATTTTAATTTACTATTAGGGTCTGTGATTGAAAATGCATTATCATTTCCAGTTCTAGAAAAATAATTTGTTGCCATAGCAGCAGTTTTTTCAGCAAAACTGGTGTTAGATACTACTCTTTGGTAATCATCAAAAAACTTCGTTTGAATTTCTCCATTACTTCCTAAGCTGGATTCTACAACATCTATTTTCTGATTGATTGAAACAGACGAAAACAAACTATGTAATGGTGAGAATCGAATGCAATCAACTAAAACTGGACTTTGTGTATTATCATTTTGAGCCTTTATAGTTACTGTGATTGGATTATTGTTAGCTCCAATTTCTTTTAAATTGAATACTTTAAAAAGATACGTCCATGATCCTACTTGCTCTCCAAAAAATAAGAGAATATCTTGTCCAACTTTGTTACCATTTTGTGTGAATGACAAAATCCATTTTGCATTTCCTTTACTACTATCAAATCCTTCAGGCAATTTTACATAACTAGAAAAAACATAATCTTGTTGTTGATTTTGTGGGGTAAAACTATTTTGTAAACCAACACCGTTTGAAATTTTTAAGGAAGATAGTCCTATTTTAGCATCAATGGTTTTGTCAGTCTCATTAGGAATAATTTTAGCATTAGATTCTATTTGCCATCTATTTGATGCTTCATAAGGTTCAAAACTATAAAAAGAAGCTTCTTCACCTATTTTACTCGCTGTTAAAAATTCGGCTACCTGAAATTGAGCATCATTACTATAAATGTAAGAAGAATGAACACCTTCCACATTCATCATTTCATCTATTGTATCATATTCTCCTCGTATAACAACTTCCTGTTTTTTTAACCAATCTTCATTGTTTTGTGGTGAAGTATAATCAAAAACAGGTTGATTATTTTCATTTCCTAACCATTCAAAATTTTGATAAGGAGACCATTTCCAATCATTGTTGCCTGACCAGTTTTTCCAAGTGACAACTTTAGAACTAACATAATTTTTGGTATTATTTTTATCACTAACAAATACCGATTCTTGAGCAATCGCATTAAGCAAATGCTTTTGTTTCATGGCAGATTGGTAGTCTGAAATTTGAATTGCATATTTTTTTTCGTTTGTCAATGTTTTTAATTGTCCTTCTGAATCATAATAAGAAGTGACAGAAGTCATTGGCAACCCTAAATCCTGATAATAATTTACTGTAGAAACTTGCGATACACCATCTTGCTCAGATAAGACCTTATTGATTCTATAAAAAGCTCCGAATAGATAGTTTTTTTTAACTACATTATTAGTGAATATTTTCCAATAATTAACTTCTTTGGTAACCAATTTACCATCTTTATTATATTGTAATTTCTGTAATAAAGCACCATTCAAAAGAGCACTATAATTGTAAACCCAATTTGTATCATAGGGGATCTCGTTTTGTGCTGAAACTCCGTTAGAAAAAAAGCTAATCGAAATACCGCTGGTAGTTTTACTAACATCTGGAACTTTAGTTCCAAAGAAAGTAGTTACTTTAGGAAATTGTGCTAGACTCGAACGAGAATCATATGTAATAATCGATTGTGCAGATCGAGCATATTCATAGGATTGATAATATGCCTGTTCTTCATTCAAATCATTAGTTATCGTTATATAAGAAACTGGATTTATTGTTACCGAATCAGTCGCTTTTCCATCGGCAACTTTATAAATTGCTAAAGAATTACAACTATCAAATTCTTGGTTTGAAGGATAAGTGACAAATGTATCTGCACCAGCTAATAATGTTCCTGGTTTCGTATTTTCTGAATCAACAACTATTTTTTGACCGTTTCCATCAGCTGTAATAGGTAATTTTATAGGAGCATCAATGGTACCGTTATTTGGATTTACAAAATAAGTTTGCGCATTATTATCTGTGGTATCTTGATAAGCAATATATGAGGCTGCTCTGTTCTGAACTGTTTCTGGTGCATTAAGATTGCTTAATTGTTGTGATAACTTAATCCAATTTCCATTGGTATTCATGTAATAAACATCTTTGCCAACAGTCATGTAATTACCACTAAATGTGATGTTTTTATCTGTGGAAGCCAAATTTTGAACTAATCCCCAATTCCCTATATTGGGATTAAATTGAAAATATTGATTGCTATTAATAGTTCCTTGAACTTTTGACATAGCAACTATATCGATACCTGTTGAAAAGCTCACCTTGTCTTCTGGTTTTGTGCCAAAAGCTGTTGATTTCCAATTTAGAGCGTTATTACTACTTCCTATTCCTCCAATGTATCTATTTGCAAATGGATTATTTGCAACTAAGGCATCTGTTAAAATGGTAGAAAATAATTGAAATTGGGATTTTCCCTCAACAATTGGAGATTCATAGGCCTTTACTAAAGGATTTGCAGCATCTAATAAATTGAAGTTTTTATCCCATTGTAAAATTCTTAAACTATAGTTTACTTTATCATTGGTTTGAGCTGTGATGTAAGTCGCTACCGCAAATGAATTACTTAAAGTTAAATTAAAAGGGAAATCAGTGGCAACTGATGTATCTTTATAAATAGTGACATTAGATGTACTATAAAGTGTGCTCTTTGTCCAAATATTGTTTCCATCATGATAAAATAATTGAAACTGTAAGACTTTTGTAGTATAATTATAAAAAGAGGTGATGTAGTAATTGTCTTTTGCTTTTAGTAAGATATTAGAAGCATTAGTCACATCCGAAGGAGATGGGGTTAGTATCGAAATACCTCCTTGCACAGGATTTACTGAGCTATTCCATGCTCTTTGTTTCCAGTTCCATTGAAAAACCGTAACAGGATTTTTCGTAATTTCTTTACTGGAAACAATAACAAAATCTCTTCCTGATTCAATTCCAACTTTAGATGTATCTGATTTTAAAGGAAAATTTTGTACTCCGTTGGTTAAATTGAATGTGCCAAATTTCTCAGGATTTCTTCGATATAAAAATAATTGAACCTGTTTTTTTGTTTTTTCAGTAAAATAAAGCGCTATATAATCAGATTTTGCAATAACCCCTAAAGTATCGATATCAAAATCGACATTTGTAAAATATGGTGTAGTAGGAACATCAGAATTTAATTCATAAGTTGACCAATTTCCTGACCACGAATGCACTCTAGCAACTAGTTTTTTATTGACTTTATCATACCATGTAATTACTGTATAATCAGTACCAAACCAAACTCTTGGAATAGCATTAGTCATTGGACTGATCACTTTTACATTTCTGGAACTGTTTAGTGGTTCCTCTTTATATGTGTAAATAGCTTTTGCTCCCTGCGGATACAAAATACTCTTTAAAGCACCTGCATTAATATCTTGAATTTTATCATAGTATTCAAACTCCATACCTGGTAGCGTATTCCCTTTCGGTTGAACCTGCCAAAAGCTTTTTAAAACTCTTTTCCACATTAGTGGATAAACTGTTGTTTGGCTATTAATACCTAGATTGATAAAATCATATTCAAAAACAATAGTAAATTGTAAGATGTTTGATTTATTTCTTACTTCTATATAGTCTAAAAAGCGCGTTTCGTAGGCATCTTGGTATGCATTTGGAGCAGGCTGATTTGTGTGCATCGCCTGATATTCGATTATGTTTTGTGGACTCGGATTTTTACTGCCATATTTCTCACCATAAAAGAATGAAATTGTTCTTTGAAAACTGTCTTCAATTTGTTTAAGGTATGAAGCTTGTGTAAAAACCAATCCATTTGAATTTCCAACTGAGACATTTACATTATCATAGGTATACAACACAGATTGACCCCAAGTATTTCGAACTTCAGATAAATTCCAAGCGTTTACATAGTTTTCTTGTCCTGTGGTAACATTAGAAGTCCCCATCCAGTTTCCCCATTGCACGCCATATTGTACTGTATTTCTACCGCTATTTTTATCTCCATAAATAAAAACTGTTCCATCTTCTTTAATGATAGTCCATTTTTCATTGTAAGGATCATATTGTATATCCCAAAATTCAAAATTTCTAAGTTGAAACAATAATAAATCAGCTGGATTTCCTGGTAAGAAACCTTCTTGTATTAAAGGATTTGAACTCCCATTTTCGAATAAAAAATAATCATCTGATGAAGTTGTACCACTTCCATTTTTATTGACAACGATTTTATCAAATGACATGTCCCATCCTAATCCTAAAATTCCTGTTGGATTAGTAAGATTCCAATTTTGGACATTATTTTTTATATTGCTCGTATACATAATATTCACATCTACATCTAATCCCTTTCTTCCTTGAAAAGTGGCTATGTTTATAGGAATATTTGCAGTACCAGTGAATAAATTGACACTTTCTTTGATTTGACCAACAGCTTTATTATTAAACTGAAATGTCGTGACCTGAGGTTTACTCTGATCATTATTTGATGTGGTATTTGAGTTCATTTTAGTAGTTTATTTGATTAATAGTTTTTTAGAAGAAAGCTGCACAAGCCCTAGTAACAAAATTTGTGGTTATTGGTGTGCTTTCATAAGTAAGTATGGTGTGAATAAAACCAATGGGTCTTCCCATAGGCATTTTAATAAATGGACACAATTCCCATCCTTTGTTTTCTGTATATCGTTCAGCTAAAAATTGTAAACTTTTGCCTAACCATTTGGAATCGATCTCCTTATCTAGATAATTAGAAGCTATCGAAATACCAAGCAAGGCCAAAGCTGTTTGCAAAGAGTCGGATTCTTGGTCTTCTGATCCCCAACCGCCATCCGTTCTTCTTGACCTAAATAAAAAGTTTAAAGCATTAGATATAACTTCTTTATTTCCATTATTTTGGCAAATAGCTTTTATGCTAACAAACGTGCCATAATATAGTCCGTGATACCAAGTGCTTCCCCATGCACCTTGGCTTTGTTTGTTGTATAAAAATTGTAAGCCTTTTTGAATATCATTTTCAAATCGCTCTTTATCATATAAATTGAGAGCGTATAAAAAATTAGCAACTACGTCTACATCAGATCCAGTTCCCCAACCTTTATGGATCCATTCGTGTTGTAATTGTTGCTCTTTAGTCAAATTCTTTTTAGGTAGAATCCAAGTTTCCCAACCAAAGTCTTCATTTGCCTGTTCGTTTAATGTAGTTTGAATTGGAATTTCAAATAAATCCTCGAAAAAAGATTTAGGATAATAATGGCAAAACGCCTGTAAAATTTGGGCCAAATCATCTACATCTGCAGGTAATTCGATCAAATCAGAAAAATAGCTCCACCCTCCTATTTCATCTTTTCTTTTGGAATTACGTAAATAATCCAATTCCGAAATAATAATAGTGTCTAGATTTAAGTCTACTTTTTCATTGGCATTAATAAACGTATCAACAATTAAAGCCCTTTGAAAAATATCTGTCACTTGCAATTCCTCTTCTACTTGAAAGATTTCTTTCGAAAAAAGCATCGAATGCTTTGTGTTGATAAAACCATTTTTTTGTTCCTCTAATAAATGTTGAATACCTCTATCGAAAAGTCCTTTCCATGACATTGTTTTGTTTTGGATTGAAAAATGATTATCAATTATTTCTTTAGCAACTTGTGACATGATTCTCTTTTTTAAATTGGCTTAAATAATCAAATAGTTTTTCTTTTGAAGCAATTACCTTTTCAAAACCAACACTCTCAATGAGTTTGTATTCTTCGGAATTTGGTTTGCTAAAAAGAGGCTCTGAGAGATAATATTTTTGATCTACATTAAATATTTCTGCTGTTTTTTGAGAAACATTATGATAATGGTATCGCAAATTTGATTCTGCTGGGCCAGCTAAGCCAGCTGCAACAATTCTTGGCTCATTGCTTTTGTTTGTTGGCGAAGCATGAAATACTGCCGGATTCCCAATGTAAGCTTGACCAGCTTTCATATATAATAATTCACCAAATTTCTCTAAAAGCTCTTCTTGTATTGTTATATATGGAAAAGGTTCTCCCCCACATCTTGGAAAATGTAAAAAGTGCTGACTCCCAGGAATCACTTGCAGGCCTCCATTTATTTCATTAGTATCTATAAGAGGAACCCAAAGACCTAAAGGCTGGTAGTTTCGTTCATCTAAAAAAGAAGGGTCTTGATGCAATGGTACTGTTCCAATAGTTGAATTTGGATATTTGATATTAAAATTTCCCCAAAAAAAAGTAACGTCCATAAAAATATCTTGCATTGCATTTTTAAAATGGTTCTCAATCACTCTAGAAACTTCATTTCTAAAAACTGCATTCTTACTCATAATCGTTGAAGCAAAAGCGGCCTTGCCAAGATCACTTTCCAAAGCATCATAATTAGCTTTGAGTGAATTAACTTCGCTTGAAGTTAAAAAGTCAACTACAACATATCCGTTCTTGTCAAACAAATTTTGATGTTCAGGATTTTTAAAAAGTGCCCTATTTTTATTTACTGCATTCATCTTAAACAGATAGTTTACTTTCCTTTTTTGACTCTCCTAAAATCATTCTGACTTTCTCTTCATCAAGAGCGTCAAAATAATATGGTACCTCTCCTATTTTTTTAGCTCTTGATTCTTCAGGTCGGCTAAAAAGTGGCGTTTCTATATAATAATCAGGTTCTAGTTCAAACACTTCCATAAGATCACTTGGATTTCTAAAATCTTGATAATAACAGCGCATTTGACTTTCTTCCTCTGCTAACCATGCTAAAGCAGCTACTCTTTCAGTATCACTATGATTAGATGGCGACCAATGAAACACTTTAGAACTGCCTATGTAAGCTTGTCCAGCCTTAATATCTAATCGTTTGAAATAATTTTCGATCAAATATGGACTTAATTCATTGTATGGAAATTTTGGAAGGGTGCTTCGAGGACCATTATTTAAATGCTGACTACCATCAATAACTTCAAGAGCACCATTCATTTCATTAGTATCTATAAGTGGTACCCACAAAGTAATACCTTGATACTTTGCTTCATCAACATAAGCAGGATCCTGATGTATAGAACAAATACTTTCTGATTGGTTAGCTTGCTTTGAAGTAAATATTCCAAAAAAGAGCTTAAAGTTATCTAAATGTAATGCAACAGCGTTTTTAAAAGTATTGGTTATTCCAGCAGATACCTTTTTTCTGTACTCTGCATCCATACTCATATTAGAAGTTGAAAAACCTCTTTCTTTTGGCTGTGCATTTAATTGATTATATAATTGTTGCAATGAAGCAACTTCTGAAGGATTTAAGAAGTCAATCACCACATATCCCTTTTCTTCAAACTCTTTTTGCAGAATAGGATCGTTGAAAACATTTCTCATATTTTTTTATAAAAAAATTAGACGTTGGTTAATTGTCTTGAATAAACAAGTTTTGAAGTTTGTAAAACCAAGACAGTACAATAGCAAAAGGAACAGCTGGAAAAACCCAGTAATTATAAATTGGTGTTTGGCCAAGGAAAAGTATTGGATACCCTTTAGCTTTAGGATAATCTTCAAAAAAAAGTTGAATACTTTCATCAACCTCTAGAGGTATCCTTTCAATAATGTATAAGGACAAAACAACCACCAACTTTGATAGAAATCTGCATTTCGCACAGTATCCTTGGTAATAAATGGCTATCTTATTCTTGGGAATAATTATACTTTGTTTCATATGTGTAAATTTTATTTATCATAGGTCACATATGTTATCGATTTATTCATTGATGTTTGCATACGCAAACTGCTAGTTTATGCCGATTTCATAGGTGTAGATAATAAGAGCCTTATGCAGATTGCAGTATGCATTCTACAATAGTAAATTTTGAATTATTAAGTATTTAGCTTAAAAAGGGAATTTGAGTAACTAAATTCTAATTGGATGAGATTTTATTCTTTAAATAAAGGTTTAGTCTTTTATTTCCCATGATATCTATTCCTAATCCGTAATAAGAAACGGCACAGTCATTTTCTAAAATTTCTTCTTTTATTGGAAATTTGGTTACATTATTTTTTAATGCTGTTTTATCTAATAAAACTACCCATTCACTAGGATTTAGTTCAACATATGAAGGACAGGCGCAAACATCAATTTTAGCATCAAATAATTTGGAACTTGCAATGTGGAAACCTACATTAAAAACAACACCAGCCAAGTTTATATCCTTATCACCAATAACATCATTTAAGAAATTTGAAACCGATTCATTACGTAACACTTCTATTTTTAAATCATCAATAGAAAGTTTATGTGTTAATCTAAAATAAATTTTTGCTCTTAAGTTTTTTAATGAACTCCCTTCTAATCCTATACTCATGATATTTGCATAGGGTTTTAAGGTAGTTACAAAATCATCAACCTCTCTATTATCAGGCATTAAATGGTGTAACCAAGCTCTAAATCTTTCCCATGAAGCCTCCTTACCTCCTCTTCTTCCATCAATATAAATAGCCATTCCTTTACTATCTGGCGAAGCTCCCAACCAAAAAACACCATCTGGATAATCTTCCATATTTTCCTTTGAATCAGGTAAATGAAAATCTAACATTTCCTCGCAAAGGTCTTTTATTTCTTCTGTTTGTGTTGTAACATATAATTTTTGTAAAGCTTGATAACTATATTTAAAACGTTCTTCTGGTGAGCCTACAATACAAGAAGGATCACTTATAAAACGTCCATGCAAACCTTCATTTGAAGAACTAATACAATACTGTAATGGAGTACCATCAATGTTTAAGCCCGATCTACCTCCTAATTGAAGATCTGTGTCAGTAGGTAAAGCAAGTAATTCATCTCTTAGATCCAGCACTTGTTTGGCCGGAGCCAAACTAAGTGTGGATGCATAAGAAGAAAGTTTTGCTACGTTTGACAAAATTGAATTTTTAGTCGTATTCATAGCGTTATAACTTTATACTTGTTGTAAAATAATTTGGGCTTGTGTACCATTATTCCCAGATGCTCCAGATGTTCCTGCTTTACCTCCAGAGCCTTGAGCTCCATTAGGAGACCCTGCTTTACCTGCGCTTCCGCCAGTACCACCAACGCCTCCATTTCCTCCTTTAGGAACTGGTGAAGAAGACATAACACTACCACCGTGATACTGTACAACAATGGTGTTACCATTACCGCCATTACCACCGTTACCGCCATTACCACCGTTGCCACCGTTACCGGCTGCTCCACCGTCACTTCTAGAACAATCTGAACCGGCTGGACAACTTGAAGCTTTACCTCCATCTCCTCCATTACCTCCAGTTTGTCCGTTACCACCGTTACCGCCGTTACCACCATCACCAGCTGCTGCTGCAACTAGTAAAGAACCTGATAATTGACCTATTACAATATTTACAGAAGGGCAATCACCTCCATTACCTCCTGAAGATCCTGAACCAGCTTCTGCTCCATTTGCACCAGCTGTACCAGCAGAAGAATGCGGTCTACATACTGAATCCCAATCGCAATGAGCATCAGTACCATTATTACCACTTGGTGCTGCACTAGAAAAACCTTGTCCTTCAATTCCGTTAGTACCATCTACTCCTGAAATTATTATATCTCCGTTTAAATTACTCATGTTTTCTCTTTTTTAGTTTGATTATTATTTGATTACTGTTTGATTAACTCAGCAATTTTAATATCTGCAGTAGTTAATACTTTAATTTGCCCCCCAGGCTGGATAGTTACTTTATTATAAGCTACTTGAACCGGACCACTTCCAGAAATAATTAATGGATTAGAAGGTGTAACAACAACATCTTGCGCAACATTGTAAACTGCAACTTTAGGAATAGGTGCCCCTGATTTATTTGCTTTTGCTGCAGAAGTATCAATTTTAAAATCCTTTAAGTCATTTAAATCTTTCATTTCTGGTTGAAATGTGCTATCAGGATGTGGAGGATTAGAAAAAAACAATTTTCCATCCGCTGTAGAAATATCTTTTGTACTCATTTTTTAATTAGTTAATGATTAATACTGATTGTTTATCGGAGTTTTAACTCTGATTGTTGTTTAAAAAATAGATAAATATAGACGTCTCTAGTTTACCCAAAACTCTTATTAAATTACTCCTATGATTAAAGCTTATTTCACAACAGTAATTCAATTGTGTAGTACTACCATTTCAAAAGTAGATAAAATGAAAAATGGGTTTATAGGTAAAAATACCTGATTTCATTTTATATTAAAATTTTAACTAATTAATTGATAAATAAGTATTTACAATTTTAAATTAATTCAAAAATGATCTTTCACTTCAATTTTAAAGATCTGAAATGATATAAAATATTAAAAAGATATTTCTTACAAATAAAAATACATATGCAAATAATACTAGATAATTTGTCAGTAATCAAAAACAAGTATTTCTACGGTAAAAAAATTAATTTCTGAAGTTTAATTTCACAGTATCTGAAAACAAACTAAAACAACTTTCAATTATGAAAAAAAGAACCGTAACCAAATTTTTTTTATTAACTATTTTAGGAACATCTGTCTTAAGCTGTAAACTAGAAAACGGAAAACTTCCTAAAGACGTAATAACTTCATGTGAAATATCTGATGCCGAGTTTAAAACTTGGTTTAAAAATGGGACCATCACAGAAAATGGTCAAATTACACCTGCCAATAGTGTAGATTTCGTACATGATAACAATTGTGATTTTTATAAGTGGTCTGAACGTATGTTTTTATGGATGACCTCTAGAGATGAAAAGAATAAAACAGTATTTGAATCACCTGAATTTTATACAGTTTCTCCTAAAGTTGATGGACATAGAAATTTAATCCCACATAAGGAAGGTCAATTGCTTAGAGCTTTTGCTAATGTTGATAAAACTGGAAAAATTATAAGTGAAGAAGATCAAGCTACTGATGATGTTTTAATGGATGTTAATGGAAATTTAGTATACTACATTTCTATGGTAAATGATGTTTATGTTGAATTTTTAAACGCTGTGAACCAAAAGAAAATGAAAGGAAATACCTTTCCAACAACTAAGTCGGCAAGAGACAGTATTTTCGCATTTGCCAAAGAGAATGGCATTACACTCAAAAACCCTGATGCTTTGGCATTAGAAATTAAAACCTCATGGGTTGATGTATCTAAAGTTGAAAATACAGAAGAATTTGTGGTTATTGATGCCACAATACCTGTTTATAACAAAGTGAGCGATAAACTTTGGACAATAAAAAGTGAGCGTAAAGCAAAATTAGCTTTAGTGGGTATGCATATTGTGGGGAGCGCTAATGGACATCCTGAGATGATTTGGGCAACATTTGAACATAAAAGAAACACTCCAAATGCTGCATATCAATATATTACCAAAGACGGTTCTATTAAGACTGTTTTACCTGATCAAGGTAAAGATTGGCTATTAAATAAAGATATAAAAGACTCTGCAAATGTATCTCATATGGTATTTTCTGGAGATTCTATAAAAGCGAATAAAGAATATACGATTTCTCCCAGTAATACACTTAGAACTAAACCTTGGGGAAGCGCAACAGATGTGCAACCTAATGCC
>CAMLKV010000006.1 GCA_946480635.1 uncultured Flavobacterium sp. | reverse complement strand
ATTTTATTAAAAATATATACTCATCAGATACAAATTTTATATTAATTGAAGTAGATAATGCTCTTAAAAGATATAGCCAATTATTAGAAAAAGGAATTGTGGTTCGTAATAGAAGTAATCATCCATTATGCGAAAATTGTCTTCGAATTACCGTGGGAACGCCAGAAGAAAATAACCAATTAATAAACATTCTAAAATCATTACAAGATGCCTAAAAAAGTATTATTCATTGATCGCGACGGAACCATTATCAAAGAAACTATTGATGAACAGATTGATGCTTTTGAAAAAATGATTTTTTATCCAAAATGCATTCCTTTTCTGAGCAAAATTGCTAAAGAATTAGATTTTCAATTGGTTATGATTACTAATCAGGATGGATTAGGAACTGAATCGTTTCCTGAAGATACTTTTTGGCCAGTTCATAATTTTATAATGAAAACCTATGAAAATGAAGGGGTTGTTTTTGATAAAGTTTTCATCGACAGAACTTTTCCAAACGAAAATGCAAATACCAGAAAACCAGGAACTGGTCTATTAACCGAATATTTTTCAGAAGTGTATGATTTAAAAAACTCTTTTGTGATAGGAGATAGGTTGACTGATGTTGAATTGGCTAAAAACCTTGGCGCAAAAGCTATTTTTATTAACGATGATACACGTTTAGGTACTGGAGAAATTTCTTCAAAAGAAGAAGAATTGCAGTCGTTTATTGCATTAGAAACCAATGATTGGCAAAAAATATATGAGTTTTTAAAGCTAGAAAATAGAGTAGCTTCTATAATTAGAAAGACAAATGAAACGGATATTCAAATCAGTTTAAATCTTGACGGTAAAGGTCAAAGTAATATCAATACTGGTTTAGCATTTTTCGATCATATGTTGGACCAAATTGCACGTCACGGACAAATGGACTTAGAAATTACAGTTAATGGTGATCTTGAAGTAGATGAACACCATACGATTGAAGACACAGCAATTGCGTTGGGTGAAGTTTTTAATCAAGCTTTGGATAACAAATTAGGTATTGAGCGTTATGGTTTTACATTGCCAATGGATGATTGTTTGGCTCAAGTGGCTATCGATTTTGGTGGAAGAAACTGGTTGGTTTGGGAAGCCGAATTTAAACGTGAAAAGATAGGTGAAATGCCAACAGAAATGTTCTTTCACTTTTTTAAATCATTTACAGATGGCGCTAAATGTAATTTAAACATCAAAGCTGAAGGGACAAATGAGCACCACAAAATTGAAGCTATTTTCAAAGCTTTTGCAAAAGCTATCAAAATGGCCGTAAAAAGAGATGTTGAAAAAATGATTTTACCATCCACTAAAGGAATGTTGTGATGAATATAGCAATTATAGATTATGGTGCTGGTAATGTGCAAAGTGTGCTTTTTGCTTTAGAACGATTAGGTTATAATGGTAAAGTAACTTCAAATGCCGATGAAATTATTAATGCTGATAAAGTTATTTTTCCCGGAGTAGGAGAGGCGAGTAGTGCAATGAAAATGGTATATGAGCAAAATTTAGTTAAAGTAATACTTCAATTAAAACAACCTGTTTTAGGTATTTGTTTGGGAATGCAATTGCTATGCAAATCTTCTGAAGAAGGAAATACAAAAGGGTTAGGAATTTTTGACATTGAGATTAAAAAATTTTCAAATCAGTTGAAAGTCCCTCAAATGGGTTGGAATACTATTTATAATCTGAAATCTACATTATTTGAAGGAATTACTGAAGATGAATATATGTATTTGGTTCACAGTTATTACGCTCCAAAAAATGATTATGCGATTGCAACGACCAATTACGGAATTGAATATGCTACGGCTATTCAAAAAGATAATTTTTACGGAGTGCAATTTCATCCTGAAAAAAGTGGAAAAATTGGAGAACAAATTTTAAATAATTTTTTAAATCTAAAATCAAAATGAGAATTATTCCAGCTATAGATATCATTGAAGGAAAGTGTGTTCGTTTGGCAAAAGGCAATTACGATACAAAAAAAATATATAACGAAAATCCTTTGGAAGTAGCCAAAGAGTTTGAAGATTTCGGAATTCAATTTTTGCATTTGGTCGATTTAGATGGTGCTAAATCCAGCAGAATTATTAATCATAAAATTTTAGAACAAATAGCTTCAAAAACAAATCTAAAAATTGATTTTGGCGGAGGCTTAAAATCTGATAATGATTTGCGAATAGCTTTTGAATGCGGAGCGAATCAAATTACCGGAGGAAGTATTGCTGTTAAAAATCCTCAGCTTTTTGAAAATTGGATTAAAGCTTATGGCTCAGATAAAATCATTTTAGGTGCTGATGCCAAAAATAACAAAATTGCTATATCGGGCTGGTTAGAAGAAAGTGAAAATGAATTAGTTCCTTTTATAAAAGATTATATGAAAAAAGGAATTGAACATGTTATCTCTACTGACATTTCAAAAGATGGGATGTTGCAAGGACCAAGTTTTGAACTGTATAAAAAGATTTTATCGGAATGTGAAGGTGTAAAATTAATCGCTTCTGGTGGTGTCTCAAGTTTTGAAGAATTGCCACAATTAGCGGAATTAGGTTGTGAAGGAGTAATAATTGGCAAAGCCATTTACGAAGGAAAAATTAGTTTAAAACAACTGGAACAATTTATTTTTAATAACAATTAAAATGCTGACAAAAAGAATAATTCCATGTCTGGATATAAAAAACGGAAGAACTGTAAAAGGAGTCAATTTTGTTGGACTTCGTGATGCAGGTGACCCTGTTAAATTGGCTAAAAAATATGCTGAAACAGGTGCTGATGAATTGGTTTTTTTAGATATATCGGCAACTGAAGAAAGAAGAAAAACCTTAATTCCATTAGTTAAAGAAGTAGCTAAAGCTACCAATATTCCTTTTACGGTTGGTGGAGGAATTGCATCAGTCGAAGATGTTGAGATTTTACTAAAAAATGGTGCAGATAAGGTTTCAATTAATTCTTCTGCAGTTAAAAACCCAGATTTGATTAATGAATTGGCTGCCAAATTTGGAAGTCAGTGTATTGTAGTGGCTATAGATGCTAAGCAGATAGGTGGAATTTGGAAAGTACACTTAGTTGGTGGCAAACAACCTACAGCCATTAATTTATTTGATTGGGCCAAAGAAGTAGAGCAACGCGGTGCTGGTGAAATTCTTTTCACTTCTATGAACAACGACGGAACCAAAGATGGTTTTGCAAATAATGCATTAGCCGAGTTATCTCAATTAGTCAATATTCCAATAATTGCATCAGGTGGGGCAGGAACTAAAAAACATTTTCTAGACGTGTTTACAAAAGGAAAAGCTGATGCTGCTCTTGCCGCAAGTGTTTTTCACTTTGATGAAATTCAGATTCCAGAATTAAAAAACTATTTAAAAGAAAACAATATTTTAATGAGAGTGTAAATAGCTCATAATTTATAACTAAAATGAACCTCGATTTTACAAAATATACTAACGGATTGATTCCAGCAATTATTCAGGATAACGAAACAAAAACTGTCTTGATGCTGGGTTATATGAATCAAGAAGCTTTGGACCATACATTGGAAATTAAAAAAGTAACTTTCTTTTCGCGTTCAAAAAATAGATTATGGACAAAAGGCGAGGAGAGCGGTAATTTTCTTGAATTGGTTTCCATTCAAAATGATTGTGATCAAGATACTTTGTTGATAAAAGTCAAACCCATAGGTCCAACTTGTCACACAGGTGCAGATACTTGTTGGCAGGAATCAAACGAAAGTAATTTTGGTTTTCTAACAGAGTTAGAAGCTGTTATTCAGGATAGAAAAAGCAACGCAACCAAAGAAAGCAGTTATGTGGCTTCACTTTTTGAAAAAGGAATCAATAAAATTGCTCAAAAAGTAGGAGAGGAAGCAGTTGAAGTAGTAATAGAATCGAAAGATGAAAATGACGAGCTTTTTTTAAACGAGAGTGCCGACTTGCTTTTTCATTACTTAATTCTTTTGCAGGCCAAGGGATTTAAGTTGGATAATGTCGTTAAGGTTTTAAAACAAAGAACTAAATAATTTTGGTGTTACAGATGAAATTTTGGTACTTTTAAAAATAAAAAATGATTTCAAAAGCGGAACTGGATTATCTATCTGAATTGGCCCAAAACAATAACAGAGATTGGTTTAATGAAAACAAAAAAAGGTTTGAAAAACATCAGGAAATTGTTAAATCACTTTTTCAGGAAATCAATCTAGAATTATCAGTAAAAGATAAATTGGAGAAAATGCAAATTCACCGAATTTATCGCGACATTAGGTTTTCTAAAGATAAAACACCTTATAAAAATAATTTTAGTGTGAGTTATGATAGAGCAAAGCCTTATTTGCGTGGTGGATATTATTTGCATATTCAACCTAGTGGTAGCTTTATTGGAGGCGGATTTTGGGAACCAAATGCCGAAGATTTGAAACGTATTCGAAAAGAATTTGAATTAGATGATACTCAAATACGTTCAATTATCTCCGAAGAAAACTTTGTGAGGTATTTTGATTCTCTGCAAGGAGCTGAATTAAAAACTGCTCCGAAAGACTTTGATAAAGAACATCCAGCTATTGATTTAATCCGCAAGAAGCAATATTTGGTTTATCGACGTTTTACAGACAAAGAAGTCACTAGCCCTAACTTCAAAGAGGAAGCTTTGAACACTTTTATGGCTATGCGCCCCTTTTTCGATTACATGAGTGATGTACTTGGAACAAATTTAAACGGAGAGCCTATTTATTAAATTATTTCTTCTAATAACTGAACTTGGCTTTTAAGACGCTCAATTAATAAATTCATCATTCTTTTATTTAGATTTGATGAATTTTTTATGTATTCAGTATATTCATCAATCGTAAATAAAGCTATCACCATTCCTTTGAGTGAATTACGAAACTTGATGTCTTTTTGAATCACGTTTTCTATATAGCTCATTTTTTTTTCTGGAGTAAGCGAAAAAAATACATTTTTTTGTTTTACAACATAATTAATAAAAACTTGTACAAACAAATCATTTTGTAGTTTTAAAATTGGACGGATGGTTTTGTTTTGAAATGCTTCTTCAGATGATGATTGTGCATTCACATTTCCTAAAATTTCTCCTCTTAAAATTAAGAGTTTTTCATCTCGAGTATCCATTTTTTGTTTTTTCTTAAATTTAGCAAAAATCGAGTGTTTTTCGGAATTTACTTTCAAAAGTTATTAGTAATTTAGTGTTGAAAACCTCGTATATGTACACTTCAAAAATATTTGTTACAGTTGATATTGTTTTGTGTAAAAGCAATAAAATTTTACTCATTAAACGTTTAAAAGACCCTTTTAAAGATTGCTGGGCATTGCCCGGAGGTTTTGTTGATGAAAATGAAGATTTAGAAGATGCTGCTAAAAGGGAACTATTAGAAGAAACTTCAGTAAAAGTTGACAAGTTAACTCAAATTGGTGCTTTTGGTAAGCCATTTAGAGATCCTCGAAGCCATACTGTTTCAATTGCTTATTATGGAGAAGTTCCAGAAAATACCATAGCCATCGCTGCCGATGACGCTAAAGAAGCGTATTGGTTTTCGATTGATGATTTACCTGAGTTAGCTTTTGATCACCAAGAAATTATAGATAAAACATTAAAGAATAAAATATGAGATTTCATACTAGAAAATGGGTAAAACCCGAAGATTTAAACCCCAATCATTCATTATTTGGAGGAAAATTATTGGCTTGGATAGATGAAGAAGCCGCTTTGTATTCAATCGTACAACTCGAAAATCCAAGAGTAGTGACAAAACACATGTCGGAAATTAATTTCATTAGTTCGGCTAAGCAAGGAGATATTGTGGAAATTGGTTTAGATGTGGTGAAGTTTGGAAATTCTTCCTTGGTTTTAAAATGTGAAGTCCGTAATATGATGACAAGAGAAACTATTATTACAATAGATACTATAACTATGGTTAGTCTAGGTGAAGACGGAAAACCGAAACCTCATGGTAAAACCAAGGTGGAGTTTGTGAAGGATAGAATTCAGGATGTTAATGAATGATTTTAAGCCTCACTAACAGCATTTTTCCCAGAAGGCAATTCAAAAATTTCTAAATCAAAATAAGTTACTGAGGCGATAACATGATCAAAAATATCACTCATGATATACTCATAATTCAACCAACGCTTATCTTTTGAAAAAGCATAAATTTCAATAGGAATACCTTTGTCGGTAGGTTGTAAATGTCTCACCATTAAAAGCATATCTTTATTTAAACCAGGGTAGTTTTCTAAATATGCCGTAAGATACTTTCTGAACAAACCTAAATTAGTTAAATTTCTACCATTGATAGCTAGTGACTTATCAATTTTATGGGTTTCATTATGTGTGTTTATGTCTTTTGCTTTCTTTTCTATATAGTTTTTTAGCAAATGAATTTTCTTGTACTTCTCTAATTCCTCTTCATTCAAAAATTTAATAGAACTTGTTTTTATCGATATGTGACGTTTAATTCTTCTTCCATCTGAAGAAATCATTCCACGCCAGTTTCTAAAACTATCTGAAATTAAGCTATACGTTGGAATGGTAGTGGTCGTGTGATCAAAATTTCTAACTTTTACAGTAGATAAATTAATCTCAATTACATCTCCATCAGCACCAAATTTATCCATTGTAATCCAATCCCCAATACGGATCATGTCGTTGATAGATACCTGAACACTAGCTACAAAACCTAAAATTGAATCCCTGAATATCAATATTATAATTGCAGAAACTGCTCCAATTGTTTTAAAGAGGGTGTTAGGATCTACATCAAATATTTTTGCAACAATTATTGTAATTCCAAGTATCCACAATAAAATCATGATTACTTGAACATAACTATCTATTGGCTTGTCACTATATTCACTTTTGGTTTTTAAGTGATCTCTAATTGCTTTTAAAATTGAATTAATAACCCAAAGTGTTAAAACAACGATATAAACTGCTACAAGTCTAGAAAATACAGCCTCCCAAGAAGTGAAATCTTCTAAAATTATAGGTACAGATTTATATATGTAAATTAGAGGAATTAAATGAGATATATATTTGGCAGTTTCATTGGAAACCAATAAATCATCAAATTTTGTTTTTGTTTTTTTTGCAACAATCGCCATAACGGTAACAAGGAAAAACCTTGAAACCAAATACATAATATAGGAAATAAATCCTAGGATGATTATATTGATGGTCAAGCTTAAATAAGCAGCAAGCGTCTCATTAAAGTCTAGCTTCATTAATAATTTAAAGCACCAACCAAATATTTTTTCAGTGAATTTAAGCATTTCTTAAATATTTCTTCTCAATATAAAATGTTCCAAAAGGTAGGAGAGAGGCAATCAAAATTAAACCAAATGTTTTAATTTCCCATGCTTGAGGCTTTTTAAGTAAAATTGCCAATAAAATATACCCTATAAATAAAACTCCATGAGCCATACCCAATGGGAAAAGAATTTGTTTGTATAAATCAAAATTTGTGGGTTTTATTATAAGCATATTAGCAAACAATGCTAAGTATGAAACACCTTCAAGCAAGGCAACTTTTCTAAAAATATTTAACATAATAAACATTGGGAAATTTGTTATTGCAAAGTAAAGAAATCTTTTACAAAGTCATTATTGGCTGAGCTGCTAAAATGAGTTAAAAATTATATAAATATTAAATTTCTTAGAAAAAGTACTGAATAACACTTTTTTAGCAGTACTTTTGCAAAAATCGAAAAAAACAACAATGCAACACAACTCCTTTGAAGAAATAATTGAAGGGAAAAAAGAACTCTATGATTATCAAAAACGTGACATAAATGCGATTTTTGATAAGATGGATAACGTTCCTCAAAATTATCATTTGCTTTATCAATTGCCAACAGGAGGAGGAAAGACAGTAATTTTCTCTGAAATAGTTAGGCGATATCTAGAAAATCACAATAAAAAGGTTGTTGTATTAACACACCGTATAGAATTGTGTAAGCAAACCTCAAAAATGCTTAATAGTTTTGGCGTAAATAATAAAATCATTAATTCTAAAGTCAAGGAAATGCCAGACCAACATGATTATTCATGTTTTGTGGCTATGGTTGAAACCCTTAAAAATAGATTAAATGATGAAAAACTTCAAATTGATAACGTTGGATTAGTTATTATTGATGAGGCACATTATAATTCATTTAGAAAACTTCTAAATTCTTTTAAAAATTCTTTTATTCTAGGAGTTACGGCAACTCCTTTGAGTTCTAATATAAAATTACCAATGTATGAGAACTATAAAGAACTTATTGTTGGAGATCCAATAAACAAATTAATCCAAAACGGCTTTTTAGCCAAAGCAAATACTTACAGTTATGATGTTGGATTGTCAAGTTTAAAAGTTGGTATTAACGGTGATTATACAGTAAAATCATCAGATGAATTGTATTCGCAATTAGACATGCAAAGCAAATTATTGTCTGCCTATGAAGAACAATCAAAAGGTAAAAAGACATTAATTTTCAATAACGGAATTCATACTTCTTTATATGTATATGATACATTTCGTGAAGCTGGATATACAATCAGACATTTAGACAATACAACACCATCAGAAGAAAGAAAAGAAATTCTGAGATGGTTCAAACACACACCAGATGCGATTTTGACATCTGTTGGAATTTTAACGACTGGATTTGATGAACCATCGGTTGAGACAATTATCATTAACAGAGCAACAAAATCTTTAACATTGTATTTTCAAATGATTGGTCGTGGTTCAAGATTATTACCTAATAAAAAAGAATTTTCGATTATAGATTTAGGAAATAATGCAGCTCGTTTTGGATTATGGAACGAACCTGTAGATTGGCAGCATATTTTTAAATCTCCTGAATATTACCTAGATAATCTTCGTGAAGATGCAGAAATTGAAATGCATTTTAAATATGAAATGCCATTAGAAATTCGAGAAAAATTTAAAAATTCTTTAAATATTGAATTTGATATTGAAGAAGAATTTAAAAAAGCTTTAGCTAAAAATTTGCGACCAAAATTTGTTATTGACGAATCCATAAATCAGCACGCATTAATGTGTGTTGAAAATTCTGATGATTTAAACGAAGCAAAAAAATTAGCCAAATATTTAGAAGAATCTGCTAATTATCGTGTAAAAATATTTTGCCGTTGCTTATCAAATTCTACAAAGAATTATAGAGATTGGTTAATTGATGAATACAAAAAGAATCTTCAAATAGCTATTGGGCGTAAATTTCGTGAAAGATTGTTCAGTATGGCTGATTGATTCAGTATATACTTTTGAACTATAATTTATATTATGTAAAATAGAATTTTTCAAAGAACGCTTCTTTCTTACAAAAAATGTGATTATTTTTACATTTCTGTATAAAGTACTTCCCATGAAGAATTCAATTGCTGAACACGTAGCTCTTTTTTTAAAAGAATTTAAGCCATTTAATTATTTGAGTTTTGATGATTTAAAAACCATTGCAAACTCAATTCGAGTAATCAATTTAGAGAAAGAAAAAACGCTTTTCAAAATTGATGATGTTTTACATGATTGTTTTTACGTTGTTAATCAAGGTGTTGTCCATCTTACAGTAATTTCAGATGCTGAAGAATCTTTATTAAACAAATGTTATCCTGGTGATATTTTTGGATTGCGTCCATTTTTTGCTAAAAACAATTACCAAATGACGGCAAAAGCCCGTGAAGAAAGTATTATTTATGCTATTCCTATAGACGCTTTCAAGCCTTTCGTTTCTCAAAATCAAGATGTTTTAAGCTTTTTATTAGAAAGTTTTGCTACAAATTCACGTACTGATAAAGAAAATACAAATAGATTAGTTTCTTACGTAAATACATCTGAGAACCAAACTGATGTTTCATTTTTTCAAACACTTTCTTATAACAAAAAGCCTTTAAAAGTTAATCGTGAAGATTCAATCAAAGATGTTGCAATTTTGATGAGTGATAATCTTTTAGAAAGTGCTTTAGTTGTTGAAAATGATTTGGTTAAAGGAATCGTGACAGATGCCGATTTTAGAATGAAAGTTGCAACGGGGAAAAATGGGATTCAATCATATATAGATAAGATAATGAGTTTTCCGGTACTTACTGTTCCAGAAAATATATCACTAGCTGAAGCTCAACTAGTTATGATAACTCATAATTTAAATCACTTATGTGTTACAGAAGATGGTACAGATGCTACTCCTGTTAAAGGTATAATTTCTCAAAAAGATTTAATTACTGCACAGGCAAATAATCCAGGTGTTCTTTTAAAAGAAATCAAAAAATCTTTATCTGGTTCAGAATTAAAAGAAGTTCGACAAAGTTTGGATGAAATTATTAACACATCAATTTCCAAAAACATTCCTTTAAATCATATAAATGCGATTGCTGGAGAAGTAATTTTGGCAATTGTAAGACGAACTGTTGAAATTGCAATTTTAGAATTAGGCTCCCCTCCTGTCCCATTTTCATTTTTAAGCACTGGTAGTGAAGGAAGAAAAGAACAATTATTATACACAGATCACAATAGTATTTTAGTTTTTCAAGATGTTGAACCTGAAAGATATAGAGATGTTAAAGATTATTTTGTACAATTAGCAAAAAAATCTTCAGCAATGTTAGAGCAAGCTGGTTACAAACATAGTGCTTACGGACATGTGGCTAGTAATCCTAATCTATGTAGATCTCTTTCAGAGTGGATAAAGCAGTATAATAGTTGGATAAATACTCCTGGAGAGACTTCTAACGAAATTTTTACTATTTATTTTGACTATGAATTAGCCTTTGGTGATCCAAAAATTGAAGCAGAAATAACTGAAAACATATTCAAAAATGCTAAAAATAGTGTGCTTTTCTATGATTATCTAGGAAATGATGCTTTAAAGAAACCTGCTCCTTTAAACTTTTTCAAGAAATTTAATTTAGAAGAAGAAGGTGAGCACAAAGGAAAATTCAATATTAAAACAAAAGCGTTAATGCCTTTAATAGATGGTGCTCGATTATTTGTTATGAATATGGGAATAAAAGGAATTAATAACACTTACTTACGATTCAAACAGCTTGCCATTACTGATACTGCTCATGCTGAAATTTATTTAGAATGTGCAGAATCTTTCCTAACATTATCTAGAATTAGAACAATCGAAGGGCTAAAGAATGATAGTGATGGTAGTTTTATAGATATTGACGAATTGTCTAAAGCTGATAAAGAAAAGCTAAAACAAGCGCTACACGCCATGGATAACCTAGAAGAAATTATAAAGGATCGTTTTCAATTAACACAATTTTCATAGAATGATTGATTGGTTTAAAAAAATAGGAAAAGAATATCCTGATTTTTGGAAAGAATACATTTCAAAGTTTGATGAAAAATCAAATAGATATGTGGCTCTAACGGTGGAAACATCTGGAATTAACCCTAAAAAGAATGTAATATTATCGTTTGCTGCTATAGGAATTGTTGATAAAAATATTCTTATTAGTGATAACTTCGAGTTTTCAATGAATGATTTTGAAACCGAAGCAGAAGCAATTCAGAAATTTATTGAATATATTGGAAATGCAACATTGGTAGGTCATCGTATTTACTTGGATGTAGAAATGATTAATGAAGCATTGAGTAAAATGGATTGCGGAAGGTTAAAAAATGAAGCATTAGACGTAGAAATTATGCATAAAAAACTTTTTGATATTCATGAGGATAAACCAATGTCGTTAAGTGAAATAGTTTCTCATTATAAAATAATTCAAGCAGATAAAAGTTCAAATGCTGATGATGCTTTCACAATAGCGTTATTGTTTTTAAAATTAAAATCACAACTTCGATTAAAATAAAAAAAGCCCTAATTCTTAGGGCTTTTTTTTATACTCTATTATCTTTAATTTCATCAATTACTTCAGGGTTTAGAAGTGTTGAAGTGTCTCCAAAGTTAGAAAAATCACCTTCAGCAATTTTACGTAAAATGCGACGCATAATTTTCCCTGAACGAGTCTTAGGTAAACCACTCACAAACTGAATTTTATCCAATTTAGCGATTGGTCCAATTTGATCTGTAATAATCTGATTAATTTCTTTAGATAAATTATCCCTATCTCTTGTTTCTCCTGTTTCTTTCAAAATAATGAAACCATAAAGCGCATTTCCTTTAATATCATGTGGAAAACCTACAATAGCACTTTCTGCAATGGCGGGATGCTCATTAATTGAATCTTCAATAGGAGCAGTCCCTAAATTATGTCCAGAAACTATGATTACATCATCTACTCTACCAGTTATTCTGTAGTAACCAACTTCATCACGCAATGCTCCATCTCCAGTGAAATACTTTCCAGGGAAAGCTGTAAAATAAGTTTCTTTATAACGTTGATGATCTCCCCAAATTGTACGAGCAATACTAGGCCAAGGAAATTTAATACATAGACTTCCTACTACCTGATTACCTTCAATTTCATTACGTAATTCATCCATTAAAACCGGTTGAATCCCGGGTAAAGGCAACGTAGCATAAGTTGGTTTTGTTGGTGTAACAAAAGGAATTGGTGATAACATAATTCCTCCTGTTTCTGTTTGCCACCAAGTATCAACTAATGGACAACGCTTCCCTCCTACGTGGTCATTGTACCAATGCCATGCTTCATCATTGATTGGTTCGCCAACAGACCCAATTACCTTTAATGATTTCATAGGAAACTTTTGAACATAATCTATACTTTCTTTAGCTAACGAACGGATTGCTGTAGGTGCCGTATAAAACTGAGTTACTTTATGTTTTTCTATTACTTCCCAAAAACGGCTGAAATCTGGATATGAAGGAATTCCTTCGAAAATAACCGTTGTTGCACCATTTAACAAAGGCCCGTATAATATATAAGAGTGTCCTGTAATCCAACCTATATCAGCTGTACACCAAAAAACATCGTTGTCTTCATAATTGAAAACATTTTTAAAAGTATAACCTGTATACACCATATATCCCGCTGTGGTATGTAACATTCCTTTTGGTTTTCCAGTTGATCCTGAAGTATATAAAATAAATAATGGATCTTCAGCATCCATAATTTCAGCAACATTATTATCAATGGCTTGTTCCAGTAAGGGTTGTAACCAAATGTCGCGACCTTCCTTCATATTTACAGCTTCATTAGTTCTTTTTACAACCAAAACTTTTTCAACTGTTGGACACTTTTCTAATGCCTCATCAACAATGCTTTTTAAAGCAATAGTCTTATTTCCTCTATAACCGCCATCTGATGTTATCACCATTTTACATTGACAATCATTAATTCTTGCTGATACAGCAGATGAAGAAAATCCTGCAAAAATAACAGAATGTATTGCACCTACTCTTGCACAAGCTAAAACTGCAACTGCCAATTCAGGAATCATTGGTAAGTAAATACAAACTCTGTCACCTTTTTTAATCCCTTGGTCACGCAATACATTTGCCATTTTAGAAACTCTCTTATACAATTCATTGTAAGAAATATGTATTGCTTCTTCGTTTGGATTATTCGGTTCAAAAATGATAGCCGTTTTTTCTCCTTTACGAGCCAAATGTCTGTCTATACAATTTTTTGTAATATTTACTTTAGCATCAACAAACCATTTAAATTGTGCTTCTTGCATGTCTACATCAAAAACCCTTTCCCATTTTTGATACCATGTGAAATTTTCATCAGCAACTTTGTCCCAAAATTTTCGTGGTTCTCGTACCGACTTCTTGTACATCTTAAAATAATGTTCCAAATTTTCAATTCTGTAATAACTCATGGTAAATGTTTTTGATATTCGGTAAATTTAAAAAGAAGTTGAACATATATCTATTTCAAATTGGATATTTTTTTAGTTAATTTGTAAAAACCAACTAATCAAATTAATGCAATTCGATACTAAAAATACTGACTCAAACATTTTGTATAAACTATTAACCGGAACTGTAATACCCCGTCCCATAGGATGGATTTCAACAGTCGATGAAAACGGGATTAATAATCTAGCTCCTTTTTCTTTTTTTAATGCTGTTGGTGAAGATCCACCTCATGTAATGTTTTCTACTGTTAGAACTGGTAATAAAAACAAAGACACTTTAAACAATGTTTTGGCAAATAAGCAATTTGTGGTAAATCTGGTTACCGAAGAAGTTGTTGAAAAAATGAATACAACTTCACAACCAGTTTTCCCAGATGTTGATGAGTTCACACTTGCTGGACTCACTCCAATTGACTCAATCCATATAAAACCTAAAAGGGTAAAAGAAAGTCTGGTTCATTTTGAGTGCGAAATGGTACACCATTATTTCCTTGAAGATCATAAAAATGGTGGTGCAGCAATCATTATTGGTAAAATTTTAACCATGCATATTGATGATTCAATTCTTATGGAAAATGCACGGATTAATCTGGAAAACTATAAACCTGTTGCCCGTTTAGCCGGAGCAAATTATTCAAAATTAGGAGAAATATTCTCAATAAAAAGACCAACATAATGAAAATATCAGTAATTGGAGGAGGTCCCGGCGGTCTCTACTTTTCAATACTAACTAAAAAAGCCATTCCAGATTGCCAGATTGATGTTTATGAACGCAACAAAGCCGATGACAGTTTTGGTTTTGGTGTCGTTTTTTCCGATGAAACACTGGGTGAATTCCTTACTCGTGACACACAATCATATGAATTAATCAGAAGTAAGTTTGCATATTGGGACGATATCGTGGTAGCACGTGACGGTGAGAAAGTAAGTATTTCCGGAAACGGATTTTGCGGTTGTTCCCGAAAAACATTACTGCAACTTTTACAGCAAAGATGTACCGAAGAAGGTGTGAATCTTCATTTCGAACAAAATGTCGATAACCTTTCACAATTCAAAAACAGTGATATCATTGTCGCTTCTGATGGTATTGGTAGTGCAATCAGAACACAATTTACTTCAGATTTTGGAACTTCGGTTAAATTACAGAAAAACCGTTTTGTTTGGCTGGGTTCAACAAAACCATTAGATGCCTTCACCTATTTCTTCAGAACGACCGAATTCGGAACTTTTGTTGCCCACACCTATCAATATGAAGCCGGAATGAGTACCTGGATTTTTGAATGTTCAGACGAAACCTGGCAAAAAGCAGGTTTTGAAGTTGAAAATGAAGCAGCAACTGTTCAAAAATTAGCCGAAATATTTAAAGAAGAATTAGAAGGTCATACATTGATTACCAACAAATCACATTGGCGTCAGTTTCCGCATGTAACCAACGAAAAATGGTATAAAGACAATATCGTTTTATTGGGTGACGCCAAAGCAACGGCTCATTTTTCAATTGGTTCAGGTACCAAATTAGCCATGGAATGTGCCATATCACTTTCTGATGCTGTAGTAGCTAACCAAAATAATCCAATTGCTGCTTTTGAGCAATATGAAAAAACAAGAAGAAACCGTGTTGAAATGATCCAGCACGCGGCCAATGTCTCTTTGGACTGGTTTGAACATATGGACCGCCATGTTCAGCATGATTTCCAGCAATTTGCTTTCGGCGTAATGACACGTTCGAAAAAAGTTACATTCGAAAATCTGGCCATCCGTGATGCTTCATATCCCGAAAAAGTGTTGGCAGAATTCAATGCTAAAATAGGAATCGAACTTAAAACTCCGGCTGCTTTTACACCTTTCAAGTTAAGGGATTTGACACTACAAAACCGAATCGTGATGTCTCCGATAGGACAATATTCAGCAGAAAATGGTGAACCAAATGATTGGCATTTCCAACATTATACAACCCGTGCAATAGGCGGCGTAGGTTTAATTATTGCTGAAATGACAGCTATTTCTAAAAACGGAAGAATCACTCCAGGTTGCACAGGATTATATTCACAAGAACAAATAGTTAGCTGGAAACGAATTATTGATTTTATACATCAAAACACCCAAACAAAAATTGGGATTCAATTAGGACATTCTGGAAGAAAAGGCGGAATCAAAAAACCTTGGGAAGGTACTACTGAACCTATTGAGAAATCGTGGGAATTGATCTCGGCCTCACCTATTCCTTTTAATGAAAAACTTGCTATTCCAAAAGAAATGACTTTGGACGATATGAATCAGATCGTTTCTGAATTCGTTCAGACAACCAAAAATGCTGATGAAGCCGGATTTGATATGATTGAATTACAGGCACATCACGGATTTTTACTAGCTTCTTTCCTATCGCCATTAACCAACAATAGAACAGATGAATTTGGAGGCACTATAGAAAACCGATTAAAATTTCCAATAAGGGTCTTTACTGAAATGCGCAATGTATTCCCACAAAACAAACCAATGTCAGTAAGAATTTCAGCATCTGATTGGACTGAAAACGGAATCACTGAAGCTGATATACTCACAATTTCAGAAGCTTTCAAAAAAGCCGGAGCCGATATTATCAGTGTATCAACCGGAAATACGGTTGCCCATCAGAAACCACAAACTGGAAGAATGTGGCAAACACCTTTTTCCGATATGGTACGTAACACGGTTCACATACCAACCATTACTGCAGGATACATACAGGATATCGATCAAATCAATACTATTTTATTAAATGGACGTGCCGATTTGGTTTCACTTGGAAGACCATTATTACTCGATCCGTATTTCGTCAGAAATGCCCAAGCATATGAAAATTTTAGACCAGCAGATATTCCACAGCAATATATGGCAGGAACGACTCATTTATATCCGTTAAAAGTTTCAGAAAGAAAAATGGTTGAAGGCATGAAAAAAGAGTTAAAACCTGAAAGCCACAAGATAATTACGAATTAGTATGAAACATTACGAAGATAATTTCGCTCACAATAGTTTGCCAAATCTGGAATTACAACCAGATTATACTTTTTTAGATTTGCCACAATTCAACCGACCAGAAATGCTTAATTGTGTTGAACGCTTGTTGGACTATCATATCAAAAATGGTCACGGAGATGCGGTATGTATTCAAACTTTCGAAGAACGATGGACCTATAATGATTTGTATGAAAAAGCCAATCAAATTGCACACGTTTTAGTAGAAAATTTAGGACTGAAATCAGGTAACCGTGTGTTAATCCGTTCGGCTAATAACCCAATGATGGTTGCCTGCTGGTTTGCTGTCCTGAAAGCGGGAGGAATTGTTGTTGCTACCATGCCGTTACTCCGTTCTAAAGAATTGACTACCATAATTGATTGTGCCGAAATCACACATGTTTTATGTGACAATGCTTTATCTGAAGAAATCGAATTGGTAAAATCACCATTTTTAAAAAGAATCTGTTATTACAGATCTTCGGAATTGGAAAATTTAATTCAGAACAAACCAAAAACATTTTCCAACTATCATACAAAATCAGATAGTATTGCTTTAATAG
>CAMLKV010000005.1 GCA_946480635.1 uncultured Flavobacterium sp. | reverse complement strand
TTGACTTGAAAGTCCAAGAAGTTTCAATTTCTTCAATCACTTCAACACCATCGTTGTAACTTCCTCCAATGTCGGAGTGTACTCCAGGAAAAGTTTTTTGAACTCCTACATGCGTATGTGTAATTGAAAAATTCTCTCTATGTTCGTTTTCTGCAATATAATGCACCACTTTTGAAGCATGACCTATATTATTTAGGCTCAATTCATTCACATCGTTAGAGAAGTCAGGAGAGATACTAAAATGTTTAGAATAAGACGATACCGTATCGAAAATACCTAGGAATCTTACTTTTACAAAGTCAACTTCAATTCCCTTTTCTTCAAGTTTTAAACCAAGATGTCCTCTCCTCGGAAATTCATCCCTTGTGGTTACATTACCGTCACTATCTTGATTTTGTGAAGCAGACATTCCATGACTACTAGCCACTTTGACAATTGCTTTATATTTTGATTTACTTACTTCATATACGAAATTACGAGCAGCAGCAGCTCCTCTACTAAAACCGTACACATCCAAAGTAAGTGTTCCTATTTTTTGAGCTTTTGAGGCTCTTTTTTTGTTTGCAGCAAGATCAACTATCTTTTCGCATCCTTTTCTAACTTTACCTCTAATACCTGTATCTCCAGTACCATAAGCAAACCCCATAGTAGAATCTTCTTCCTTGTCTTCTGTTCCTATCCCTTCTATATAAAGTTTATTAGTCTCATTATAAAACTCCCATAATCTGGCTACATTTGACCAATCATTATAATAACTTGAAGCCTTATCGTCTTTTCCATTTTTAGAGAAAGCGGTAGAGTTATTTTTTCTTTCTTCGGTATTATTTTTATTGTTTAATGTTCCGTCAAAAAAAACACCAATAGTTATATCAATAACCTCACTAGATTGAGTTTCGGGTGGTGAATAATCATTAAAAGTTATATTACTCATAAATTAACGATTTATGTGATTACTTAATTTCTAAAGAAACATGATTTATGCTTTTTTTCACTTTCTCATCAGTTAAATAAAATGATGGTTTGCTACTCGATTTCAAATCAATTACAAATTTTATTTTTGCTCCTGTCTCAAACGCATTAAAAGCGTTTAATAACTCATTAACATCAAGCATTTTTACCCAATACAATTTCTTGGTTTTGTTATTTGTTTCGGTAACAAATGATATTTCATTGGGAATTCTTCTTTCTTCGAAATTGTTTACTACTAATTCTTTATCGAACAAAACTTCTAGTTCACCACTAAAAGTCGTAATGGTTAATTCTTTCAAATTATCTGCGGTATCTGCAAGAAGTGTTTCTGGTTTCCAAAGAAATTTTGTTCTTATCTTCTCATAAATCTCAGGTTTAGGCAATGAATTAGTCTTAATTTTTTGAAAGATTTCAGGTTTTTCCTTTTCAATATTTCTCAGTGTTATGTCATAATATTCCTGACTAAACAAATATTTATCATCTTCATCTAAACTTGATGAATTAATTGCAGTTTCTTGTGCTTTAAATGAAGCCACTTCCAATTGTTTAGCAGCTCCTGAAAGCCAGACTATAACATTACCTTTTGGAGCTAATCCAATTACAAATGAATTATACGTTTCCTTTTTATTATTGTCAGGATTTATAAATCCGGTTTTAAAAAATTGTTCAATTTCATTTGTAGGCAATGCCCATTTGCCAGAATAATTTTTTTGTTCAATTAAAGAGCGCCAGCTTATCGTAAGACTATCGGGTAATTTTTTATAATCAGGGCCAATAACTACCATAGGACCGTTTTCACCCCAACCTTTATCAATTGTACCAAATCCCTTTAAAAATTGGCGAAAATCGTCTGCAATAATTTCTCCTTTGTATACTTCAATTGGATACTCTTCAGGGCAGACAAAGTTGCTGACCAATCATATTTTTCTTCAATCATCTTATTTTGACATGATGTTATTATTATACTGATGTAAAATAGTAATGTATAGCTTATCACTTTAACTTTTATTCCCATCCGCCACTATCTTTTTATTAGAAGCCAACACTAAATTCCCTTTCATTGCCTCTACATTGAGCTTTGAAGCAATTTTTTCTAGCTTTTGTCCAACCTGCAGATCATAATTGTTTTTGACAGTTACAATCATATTTTTACTTTGCTTCAATATTGCCATTTTAGAACATTTTAGATTTTTCAGCACTATTAAATTCTACAGTTTTTCCACTTTGCATAGTCATATTTTCTTTTTCACTGAAGATGGAAACTTCTCCGGCTATTTCATCAGAAATTGCTGCTTGTCTTTTGAAATTATTTTCAATCAACTCGCTTCTGTTGTCTGATGTTTCTTTAATATCACCGGTAGCTGTTTGTATAATATCTGTTCCTGCTATTGATGTAATATTTTCATTGGCTGAATTAGAAATATTTTCACCCGCACTCATTGAAATATTTTTACCTGCACTTATAAACACATCATCACCAGCAGTTAATGTAAAATTTTTAGGCGCATTCACGCTGATATTTCCTTGCCCATCCATCAGCCAAGTGTTACCACTTGGATCTTCGATGAAGATGCTGCCTTGTGCATCGTTGAAAATCATCTTGGTGCCTGATCGGGTGTGGATTACTTTTTGGTCGTTGCCAGCGGTGTTGTATCCCGAGATTTCTTGTCCGTTGTATTGGGTTCCTATGATGAATGGTTTTTCTGGGTTACCGCCTTCAAAGGATACAAATACTTCCTCGCCAATCTCTGGAATAAAATAGAATCCTTTACTGGCTCCAGCATGTGGGGTTACCAGTCGTGTCCAATCGCTTTCATGACCCCAAAAGAATTTTACTTTTACTCTTCCCATACCTTGTGGGTCATTGTTATCGGTCACCACTGCGCCTTGGGTTTCTGCTTTGGGATAGGTTAACGGGTTGGTGTATGGTGGCACTTTTACATCTCTTGGAATGGATTCAAACTGACATTCGTAATGTCCAAATCCTTTGGAATAATGTTGCACTCCGGTAGCTATAAAATCACCTTCGATACCATCTTTACTCACAGTAAACATTCCTCCTATTTGCAAAGGAATTTTACTCAATCCTGAATACGTAAGCACATTGGCTTCTTTGGCTTGCTGGCTTAACTCCTGTATTCTTTTGATATCCTGCGAATCATGCGCATTGCTTATAAAAGAATGGTTGGCGTTGCTTCGGTCAAAAACACTGCTCGATGCCTGTTGCGCGTTTTGAGCAATATAACTTTGTGTGTTGTTTTGTGGTTCTAGGTTTTGTGCTTCTATTTCGGAAGCCATATTGTAATCATAGCCTTTGTACGATACTTTTTGTGATCGTAATCGGCTGGTGACTTTAAAATGATGTAGGTTTACTCCGTTTTCTAACGACGCTTTCGAGGTTTTCAATTCTCCAAATCGTAGATAATCTCCGTCATAAAACATCCATTCTCCATACTGAACAGCTAATCTTTGTAAAAACTGAAAATCGGTTTCGTTGTACTGAACAATGTACGGTAATACGGTTTGATATTTTGGATTAATGTCCATTCCTGTCAAAACGCCTTTTACAATGTTTTGATCTACTTTATCAACAATTTCGTTCAGATTATGCGAAAAATGTGTTTCACTTTGCTGAATTTCATCCAATAGTATTGTGGGACTCTTTCCTACAATATGAAAGCCTTTTGAGGCACCATCGTTGTCCAAAACTTCCATCTCGGAAATTATCCCTTTAAAATAAACATTCTCTCCACGAGCCGCATCCTTAAGTGTGATAATCACTTTGGCTCCCATGTACTTTTTAATAAAATCAGCCTGGCTCTTGAAATCCATCACCACATCACCAATTCTCCAGGTAAAACTAAAAGAATGGTGTCCTAACAATTGCTGATTAATTATTAAATTATAATAGACAACCGGTTGAGAAAAGCTTCCTATTTCGATGCTTACCTTGTCAACCATGGCATCAGTAACTTTTTTAATAAGGCTATTAACGGTACTCATGGGCTTATGTTTTTATATATAATTTAAAGTCAAAAGAACTTTGACTTGTGTAATTTTCTAAATTTAGGTTGGATTATAAATCCAATGACCAAGGTTTACCCAATACAGCTCCGCTGAAATCGATATCTTTAGCCGAAAGAAGCATCTCTATTTGCATAGGTACTTCGTTGTTTGATCGAAAGCTTTCATGAAAATTCACACAAAAGGCTTTCTCGAATTTTAATTCTTTCATTTTTGACATCGCATCACGTCTAAAAAAGGTGATTTTACCATTTTTTGTCTGGGTGCTGCTAATCATCCATTTCATAAAATCAACACTTTTGGTCGATTCTACCACCAGTCTAATATTACCTCCTTGAGCTATGGTTTGAGGCTTACCGTTATGATCTACTTCTTGGGTGATGTGAAGGTCAAATTCTAATACATTATAGGTTTCCCCATCTAATTCCAATTTTGCTAAAAAAGACATACTATTTACTTTAAGGTGAGTGTTATAAAATTTGTCGAAATTGAGGGATAAAGTTTGGGGCCTTTATCCCTACGCATTCCGACATCACAAATAAGAACTTATACTATTATAATCCCTTGACAGATTATACCCATTCGTTTTCGTAAACTCCTGTTCCCATTTCGATTTTTCTTGCCGAAATAGTGAACGATTCTGTTAATGGATTTACTCCTGTAGAATCAAAGTTTTCTCTGTGTTTTACTAAATAACCTTCAGTGAATTTTAATTCTTTTAACGTAGCATCGCTATCTCTTTTGAAGAATTTAACGCTTCCGTCTTTGCGCTCAAAACTGTTTGTCATCCACTCGAATAACTCTGTAGAACCTGTACCTTCAATAGTTAATTCGATTTTACCTCCTCTTGTTACTGTAGATGGACGTCCTGTTGCGTCTGTCTCTTGAAATAAACCATAGTTTACATTCAATACGTTGAATTCTTTTCCTCCAACGCTTAATCTTGCTTTAAATGACATAATAAAAAATATTTAAATAATTAATAAATAAAGACAATACAATTCCACAAAGCATACAATCACGCCTTGAACTCAATGGTTTTCACAACCATCTCTTTTTGAAATACTATTTTTTTTCTGAAAATCAACTAGCTGAAAAAGAATATCAGCTATTCGTAAAATGCGAAGTCTTAATTCTATTCATCTGTACTTGAATTTAATGTTAAATAATAATACACCAATCAGATAATAAATATCAATACAATTGTAAGAATTATATTTCAAATAAAAAAATATTATGTAATATTTTTCTTATAATTAATATTTTTTTAGACATTGAATGTCTTCATTTATTTGTTTGGCAGTCTTATTATCAACTCTAAATTCATAATCCTTTTGATATGTATGAATCATAAAACCTTTTATAAGACTCTTTTTAATATACTTAATGTCATATCCTCTTAATTCAACAACTATATATCCCTCACAGTTAACTTGATATTTATTAATCAGTTCATATTTATCATCGTTAACAAAAGTCAACTCAACAACATCATCTTTCTTAATACATGCATTGAAAGAGAAAAGTTTGATATATAGAAATACTTTAGAGCCTTTGCGTTTACCCAATTGGAAAGAAATATAATCTGGATCAGTATTATAAACCTTAAAGTAATATGGTTCTGTGTAAGCATAGGCTTTTTTATCAAGAAAATTTTCTTTGCTTCTAGCAACCTTTACTCTGTTTTTACATCGAATGCGTAACGAATCTTTATGAGACATTTGCGCATTAGATTCAATAGAAAAAAAGGTTAGAAAACAAATTACAATGATTTTAAGTATATGATTCTGCATAACTTTTAAAGATTAATAAAAAAGGGATTTTACAATCCCTTTTTTCAAGTAACAATCAATTATTTTTGCTCATATTCAGTATCCCAATCAGTACCATCATCACCTTTTTGACCTTCCATTTTGATCATAAAGTTTTTAGCTGGAAAATATGGTTTCATATGAATATCAAGATAGATTCTATCCTTTTGGATAGGATCTTGTTCAAATCTTTTAATTTCAAAATTTTCAATTAATTTATCTGGACCAGTGATACCATCTAAAAATTGAACAATTTGTCCCATGATTTCTTTTCTTGTTTTAGCTGTAAAGTTCTCGAAAGCTCTTCTGTTTAAGAAATCCATTAATACTTTAGTAACGTAATCGAAAACACGAACTACAGAATATGTTTGTAACCCTAAGTTGTCACCGTTAAATAATGTCTTACCAGAGAAAGCCATTACTTTACCGTATTCATTAACCATAGGAATTAATCCCATGTTTTCTAAGTTAGCAATTTCACTTTTCTTTAAATCAAAGCGAACTCCATCAACCTCATTAATTCCACCAAATTTCTTACCAGCAGTAACTTGAGACATTAACGTTTTGTAAATTTTACCAGCAAGAGCAGCAGATGGTGGGATAAATAAATCTTCAGATTCACCTACAACATCAAATTTACCTCTACCAACTAACCAGTTACAAGTCATCAATACGTTTGAACGATAAATATCTCCACCAGTCAAATAAGCAGCATCAAACATTTCCATTACATCATCCGGTTCATCAAGATGTGCGAAGTCAGTTACTAACATTACTTTGTTTTCGTGAGCGATTTTAGCCCATTTTTCAACAACTTTATTACTTCCTAAATAACCAGGAATTACTAACAATCCGTAGTTATTTTTTAAGTCTAAACGATCGTAGTTATCCACTAATTCATTATGAATTGCGTCGATAAAACGAGTATTATCTAAGTCTTGTAATTGATCTAATTCAGCATTAACAATAGTTACATTTTTAACTTTGTCAGTCTCTGTATTTTTGTAGAATAAACCAATTGTTCTATACGATTGCTCTAATTCTTTTGTTTCGTGGATAGCGATTGCTAAATTTTTAAGTAAAGTTTCCTCTGCTACTTTACTTTTATCTTCGCATTGAGCAACCATATCAGTTAATGATTCGTTTTCTTTTAAAACGTTAGCCCACATTTGAAGTGTTTTTTTAAGAGTTTCTCTCTCCCCTTCTTTGTTAGCTTCGCTCATAAAGATTTGACGACGCGCTTTTCTATCAGGGTTCATATTTTGAGCACCCTCAATTGAAGTCTCTAACAAATCAAAACCTCCATATTTGGCTAATTTCTCTGCACTTATTTTAACCCCAACTTCTTTCTTTTTTGGCTCTAATACAGCAGCATCTGCATTTTGAGCTTGTAGTTGTTCTTTAGACATAATGTTTATTTTTTAGTGTTTTGTAATTCTTATTTTAATTCAGAAATTAATTCTTCAATTGTCTCTAAAAGAGCCTTTTTAGCATCGGGATTTTCTAGAGCACTTTTAAGAATTTTGTTAGTTTTTAACTGTTTGATAATTTTTTGGTACTGATCTTTTTCAGTTTCCATATTTGTTAAAAATTTACTTTGAGCAGTAATACCTTTAACTCCAAAATCTCCAAGGTTGTTAAATTTTAATTCCTCATTTTTAGTTGCTCCGTCAGCATCTTCAAAAGAAACTTTTGCAGTTGGTTTATAGTGAGCAAACACTTGTTCAACATTTGTTAAGCCTTCAACTAGCTCAGGTTTTACAGGAGAATCTCCAGTAAGTTTTTGAGCAATTAAAGTTCTGTTTTGAGGGATTTCTAGAATTGCTTCGCTAGCATCTAATTTTACCTCATTTCCTCCAATTCCATAATTTGATAACATAAGATTTCAATTTGATTATTAATAATACTATTTAATTCGCTTTGTTTATTTGACGACAAACTTCTAAGTCACGCTTAACTATTTCTAGTTCACTTTTATATGTTTCAATCTGTTGCAAAAGCTTATCCATTTCTTCTTTACTTTCCCCCATCATTTGAATACTTTTTTTAGCATCTATCAATTGTCTGTTAGTAAGAATGATGTTATCATACATATTATCCCTCATCAAACTATCTTTCGTAGGGATAGATTGTTGCATACTGATAATAGTCGAAATAGCTTTTTGCTGATTGTAGTAAAAATCTTGACCAGGGGCATTCAAAGAATCAATTGATGATTTTAAATCTTCCATGTTTTTTGCAAATTCTTCTTGAAACATGAATTCTCTACTCATCATCTCATTATCTTTTTTCAATTCACTATTTTCTTTCCATGGTAAGTAGTAATCGAAAAAAATTGCTCCAATTATTACTGCCATTGTAAGTCCAAAAACACATAAAAAAGCTAAGAAAGATTTTGCTCTTTCCTTTTTATTTAAAACTTCCATATTCTATTAATCTTCTAAAAATGTTCTACTACGTTTTGAAGTATCCAAAGCAACACTTTCTAACTCCAATCTTTCTTTAACAAAAATTCCGTTATCTTTTCGTTTTCCTATGTAATCCAAATGATTAAGTGTTGTAAACAATTCACTAATTATATTCATAAAATGAAGTGTTTTCTTAGCGGTTTTATCAATTTGAGTATGATTGTAACCAACATTTACTAAATCGGTAAACATAACTTCAAAATCACCCTGACTAACACCACACCATTCTGCTATATAATTTAAAAGCTCTTCTTTACCTGCTCCTGATTTAGAATCGATATAGTTTTTCATTATTCTAGCTAAAGCAATAACAGTATCAAACATATAAGCTGGTGGTTGTGAAATTGTGAACCATCTGAATGAATTGATATTATTTCCTAAATAGGTTATAATTTTTTGACATAAGTCCAAAATAATTATTGCCAATTCATTTGATTGATTTTTACGATTAATCTTTTGAGAAATTTGAACCGAATACAATTCTAATTGTCCAAAAAAGCGATCAATTTTTGTATGAATATCAATTAACTTTTGATGACTTTGAACTGAAGTACTTGGTGGAATATAATCAGCCATTAAGTAACTTTCGTTTCTGTTTATTATTATTTTTCCAAGAGTCAAGTGATAACCTCCATGCATACTATCAACATTTTTCTCAGGAATAAGATTAAGATTAAAGGTAGGAATGACATTTGGATACCTTGGAGGATTCTCATTAGGATCAGGATCTCCAAAAGGTCTTTTATCAAATAAATTAACCGAAACATTTGCTAATAGAACCATATCTTGATCGTAATCTAACTCATATACTGCTTCTGGATATGGCATTTCCATGTTTAGCATATGGGCATTATTACCACTAATATCGATTCTGCATCCATTAGGAGTGATTGCATGACATTCTTCTACCTTTACTCTTAATAATTTATGATTATCAATAACCAGTGAAATTTTAACTGATTCCCCTGAAGTACCAAAAGGAAGTAGTCCATAATTTATTGGAGTCATTTGTGTCCCAATTGCATCTCTTACAACATCACTCATATGATCTTGCATTGCGATGAAATGGGATTTGTTAATTTTCATTCCGTCTACCCAATTGACAGGAAAATGATTCATTTTTTCTAACATATCTTCTTTTCTTACTTATGATTAACTATTCTGAGGCACTAACCATTCTTGTTGCCAATTTTCTTCATTAATTGGTCTAGTTCTTAGACATATCACAGTACTATCTTCCTGAATACCGTTCATATACATTGTTAAATCTGGATCAATATATTTTGATACTCCATACCAATTAGGTTTTAAATAAAAAACCCAATGCTGAGGATTTCCTAGTTCATCTAGCAACTCAATGGGGCTGTCTGCATTTCTTGTGTTGTAATCATTAACAAAATGATAAAACAAACGACCAAAATCCATACGAATTGGTGATTTTGCTCTAAATTCAGTCCTAATGCTAGAATGTGGATTTTTATAGAAAACAAATGTTATTACAACCATATCCCTAAACTCATCATCTTTTGGTTCAGAGAAAGTTCCAAACTCAGGAAATGGCCAAGTCTTGTATATTTTTGCAGGAATAGAAATAGATGATTTAAACGTCGAGTAAATCCAAGTAGGTACTAAAAACATTATTATACTTGAAACTATACTGAATGTAAAAGTTATTCCATTCATATAAGTATAAAGCAACAGAAAAGGTATTGTTCCAAAAACAGCGATTAATAAATTATAAATACCTTCTAGCCAAATATTATCTAATCCGAATTTACCCAAATAGGTTCTGTAAATAATTACATGCAATCCACCTAAACCAAAAAGAAGTATTTGATAAAAAACGAATTCCCCAAACAATGAATTAATTGTTTTTGATTGTCCTAGAAATGAAACCAAAGTAAACACTAAAATAGCCGAGAATAAGTATATATAATATCTCGTTTTGTATTCTGTTTTATAGTTTTTTACCTTATCTGTAAAAAACATAGTCAGAATGGTACCCAAAAGCAATAAAATTGCTACGGTAATTAGCAAACTTGGATCTATTAATTCTTTAAAATTAGGTCTAAAAGCTGGTCTCATTTTATATTCTGGTAGTTATTCCTAAAACTGGTTGTTGATTATTAAAATTGAATGATTCAACATCTTCTGGTAACAGAATGGTTGTTTTAACATCAATTTCTATTGGTAAAAAATATTCGTAAAAAAGGGTTATTACTTTTTTTATTCCTCCATCATGTATGTATTCATGAAATGAAGAGTTTTGAAGTGGTCCTATTTTAAATTCAAGGTTTAACGAATAATCCATATATGAAGCTCCTGAAATCATATCAAGTCCCAAGCAACATTCATTTAATCTAACATTTTGTTGACTTTCGGATAATTCTTGATAACCTAACTCTACTATCTCTACTTCTTCACCCAATATATACTGTAAACAATAGGCTGTATGATTAAGCTTACCAACTATCTTGTGAACAAATGGAAGCATCCTAATGAATTTTGACATTAAAATTTCTGGATACGATTTATCTAAGTCCCAAAAATCATATAAAAAGTCAATTTGCTTTCCTTCATTGAGTTTAAACAAGAAGTCTTTCTCAAATTTTTCTCTTTGCAAGCCTGCTAGAAAAAATTCATTTTCGAAAGGCATAAAAAACTGACGGGCCTCTTCTTCTTCTTTTTGCTGTAATCGATATTCTTTAGTCATATCGTCTACAGCTTGGTTTAATTTTTGAGATTTTGGATAATGAAAAATACCTTCAGGCAAAGCATCATAAATTCCGTCTCTCGAGATGTTTATTTTTAAGAACTGAGTAGCATCATAATCATAATCAACTATTTCACAACCTAAAACATCAGTGCTGTATGGCCTTCTAAATTGACCTTCATAGTTTATTATAAAATCAGAACCATCCTTTTTAAACGATTCCAAAACAGAAGAAAGAACAACTTCAGCTTTAATATCGTAAGGAATAGAATTGATTTTGTTTTTTATATCAATAATTTTATCCATGCTTCTACTCTATTTTTCATCCTCTTCTTTAATTCTTCCTGAAGCAAAATATCGTGTCTGAAAGTAATCATCATTAAAATTGAATACTCTCAAACCTGACGATTTGGTTGTAGCTAATATTCTGTCGTTTTTAAGATAAATTGCAACATCAGATATTGGATTATCTTTATTATATCTCAAAAAAATAAAGTCCCCTTCCTCAAGATCTACTCGAGATAAAAAGAGTTCAATATCTTTAGATTTAAAAATTCCTAAAGCAGTTTTAGGCAAACTCTTCTTATACGTTTTACTGTATAAGGCTTGTACAAACGGCACCATTGCCAAACTATCTTTAGAAAATGACCTATTTCCATAAGGTGTACCAAGCCATTTATCTATGTACTCGTAAAAATCATAATGCTTTATCTCGTCAGGTCTTACACTTAACAAAACTGCATACTTTTCCTTTACCCTTATTTGCTCATCTGTCAAACCTTCTTCATATTGATCTGCCAAACGTTGATTATTTTGATTTTCTTTAATACCTAAAGTTTTTTTGATTTTTTGTTCATCAAACTTTAATTTTAAAGGAACTTCTTCAATGTATTTTGGTGTGCCACAAGCTGCGACAACAATTAATATTAAAGCTATAGGAAGTATTTTTTTCAAAGCAATTATATTATTTTATAAGTAATTCCTTACAAAAATATAATTTTTATGAAATAAACAAATTTTAAATGAAGAAATTTTACAGACTATTAACGCATACGATGTAAGAAAATTCGCTAAAGCTTTGATTTTCAATAAATAATTAAATTCTTACAGATTCAAAAATATAAAATTTATTTAATTGTAAGAAATTTTACATAAAAAATTAGTGGTAAATATTTTTTTTATTTAAGTTCGTGTCAAAAAAAAACATGAATCGCGGAGTAAGAAGCGTACAAAACTTATTAATAAACTTTGATTATAGAATACTAGGTTTGTTTATTGCTTTAATGATTGTAGGTACAATTTTCTTTTTTTCAAAAGCAATTAATAATGTGGATTGTGAAAATTCAACATTTTATGTTGTTGCTAAAAATAGGCTTGAAGGAGAAACTATTGAGTTTTATAATGAAACACCAAATGCAAGCACATGGAAATGGGATTTTGGTGATAATTCAAAAAATGAATACGAAAAAAACACAACTCATATATACAAGAAACCTGGTAAATACAGAGTTACATTAACCTTAAATGACAATTGTATTACCTATAAAGATGTAGTAATTAAATCTGTAGGAGATTTGTCTAAAAAGATTAGAGTTCCAGAGATTATTGCTCCAAAAGTGGTAAAAGTTGGTGAAGAAGTAATGTTTGATTATTATTACAGTGGAACAGATATATTTTCATGGGAATGGAGTTTTGGTGAATCTTCAAGATTAGATAATACAGATAGCAATCCAACTCACACTTATAGAACCCCTGGAATAAAAAAAGTTACATTAATCATAAATGGAAATATAAACAGTATAACATCCCAAACAATTTTAGTTAAACCAAAGGAACAAGAAATTACGCAGGCTTACGCAGAAGATGTAGAAATAAAACCATTAAAATTAAAAAAAGGACCTGCTCAAATTGATCCTGCCGAAGAATTTGCTATGACTTTACCTGTGGTTCCTCCTTCTTCAAAAAAGAAACAAAAAGACTCACAAAAAAATGCAAGTACAGCTCCTTCGATCTCAGAAGAACAATTTGAACTTTTATTACATCAAGTTGCAAAACAAAGTAAAACCAAAGACGATTTTGGAGCTTTTTTATGTGATGATTTTAAAATTCCTGTGCTAATAAATGACTCTAAGATTATGCCTTTCGATGAGTTTTGCAAAAAACTTATTGGAAAGACGTTGAAAATCTCAAAAATCAGACTTACAACAAATGAAAGTAATTGTATTATCAATGTTGAAATTACTTATAAAATAAAAAAACACCTCATTTGGATTAATGATTAATCATCTATTAATGATATGAAAAAAAATAGCAATAGCTTTAAACTTGTCTTTTCAAATTTTGAGACAAAAATTATATCACTCTTTGTTTTACTATTATTAGTAAGTGTTGTAATATTTAGTTTTAAATATAAAAAGCATGTTGATTGTGACACTTCTGACTTTTATATAGTTGCCGAAAATTTTTCAGTTGGTGAAGTAATTGAATTTCATAATGAGACTCCTAATGCAACTGATTGGAAATGGGACTTTGGAGATGGCAGTCCTAGAGAAACAAAAAATCATGCACTTCATAAATATACTGAGCCTGGTGTTTATACAATCACATTAGTGATTAATGGTTTTTGCTTGAAAGAGAAAAAAATTCAAATTAAAAATCATGGCGAAATACTTGACAGAACTAAGTTACCTGTAATTATAGCCCCTAAAATTGCTGCTGTTGGACAAAAAGTTAACTTCACATATAAATACTATACGAATGAAACTTTTTCTTGGGAATGGAGTTTCGGTGAAACAGGTCAAATTGATAACACCAATGAATTTCCTAATTATAGTTTTAGAACACCTGGTCCTAAAACAGTTACACTTATTGTAAACGGAGAATATAAGTTTAAAACTTCAAAAATAATTTACATTAAACCACGCCCAGCATTCAAAAAAGATAGTGAAATGATGCTTGAGGAAGGTTACACTTATGAAAAACCTGTAGAAGCCTTCTATAAACCAAAGGGAAATCCTAAACCTGATGCTACAGATAAAATACTAAAAACAATTCCAACTCGTTCACGCGAAAGACATATAAGCGAATTTGCTCCTGATATTTCCGAAAATCAATTTGAGTTACTACTTCATCAAGTAGCAAATCAAACTAAAGAAAAAGAAGATTTCAGCAAATACATTTGTGGCAACTATCAAATTCCTGTTATCAAAAATGGCGACCAAGTAATATCATTTGAAGAGTTTTGCAAAAGAATAAAAGGAAAAGAAATTAAAATTGAATCATTCCGACTTACAAAAGATAATCTAAATTGTATTGATGGTTTTACCATTACTTACAAAGTAAAAGGACTTATTGGTTGGACTGAAGATTAATAAAAAAGAGAAAAAATGATTACAGAAAATATAATTTTTCATGAAGAACTTCAATCAGCACTTGAAATAGCTAAAAGAATAGCTCATGAAGCTAAACAAAACCATTATACTGCTGCACATTTATTAAAAGCAATTTTGCATCGTGATTTGTCGCTTTTAAAAGAATTAGAATCGATGGGAAAAGATGTTTTTTTCATTGAAGAATGGGCAGAAGTTAGAATAGATGAATTTCCAAAGAGCAATAAACCAACCGAAGTTGAAGCGCACGAAAGCATTGACGATATTATTGCAGAAGCTGATGCTGTACGTGATATTTTAGGAAAAGAAGAGATTGATTTATTTGCAACTATGGTTGCACTAGCAACACCCGGAGTAGGTTTCAACTTTGATCAAATGAAAAGCTTTCCTGTTACTCGCTCTGAATTACTTACAGAAAGAGAAGATGGGAAATTGAACTCAGAATTAATGAATCTGCCTTCAGAAAGATCTGTTTCTAAATACATTCACAAATATTGTTCAAATAAAACAGCTAAACTTAAAAAGAATAAAATCGAAATTGTTGGTAGAGATAAAGAGATAAAAGAAATCACAGAAATTTTATGTCGTTTTTCTAAACCTAATGTACTACTTAATGGTTATCCTGGTGTTGGAAAATCATCAGTTATAAATGGTTTTGCCAACGCTATTGTTTCTAATCAGGTTCCTGAAAAACTTCTTAATACTGAAGTTTTCGAATTAGATTTAGGAACACTCATTGCAGGAGCATCATATAAAGGTGAAATTGAAGACAGACTGAAAAAACTGATTCAGGAGCTAAAATCATATCCAAAAGCAATTTTAGTTATTGATGGAATTCATGTTTTATTAGATAAAAACAGTGATAATGCTGGAATTTCTAGCATATTAAAAAGTGAGTTGTCAAAAGGATTAACGTTGATTGCAACTACGACTGTTGATGAATTCACTAAAAAAATTGAAAAAGACGAAGTATTATCAGGCATGTTCGAAATGATAAAAATTGATGAACCTGATGATGAAAAAGCTTTCAGAATAATCAAAACGGCATTAAAATCATATCAAGCACACCACAATATCAAAACTAGTGATGATACTATTAGAGAATCTATCCGATTATCTAAGCGCTATCTGAAAGAAAAAAGCCTACCGGAATCTGCACTTAATTTACTAGACAGAACAATGTCAGTTATTAAAACAGCTGGAGAATCATTTCTTTCTGAAAAGGATATTTTATTGAAAAAATTGGAGACAATAAAAGAGCTAAATGAAGAAGCAAAATTACAAGAAGCCAAATGGTTTTATGAAGATATTAAACGCAAAGCTCATTATTTATTAACTCAAGAGCAACATACTGAAGATGAAAATTTAACAGAAATTGATGCAGAAACTTTAATTTCTAAATTAGAAAATCTTTTAGAAAGACTTACTACAATTGCACAAAGTAAAAAAGACCATATCGAACCAATTGATTTGGGTGCAATTGTGGCTCAAAAAACAAATATTCCATTAGGAAAATTGCAAAGTGAAGAGAAAGATCGTCTTCAAAACATGGAGGAGATTTTAAAGAAAAGAGTTGTTGGTCAAGATTTAGCCATTGAAATAGTTTCTGAATCTGTACTAGAATCTAGATCAGGTTTAAGTAAAGCTGGTCAACCCATGGGTTCCTTCTTCTTTTTAGGGCCAACAGGAACTGGTAAAACAGAATTAGCAAAATCATTAGCAGATTTTCTTTTTCAAGACGAAAGTGCTATTATCCGTTTCGATATGTCTGAGTTTAAAGAAGAGCATTCAGCAGCATTGTTATATGGAGCACCTCCCGGATATGTGGGTTATGAAGATGGAGGATTACTTGTGAATAAAATTAGACAAAAGCCCTACTCTATCGTTCTTTTTGATGAAATCGAAAAAGCACATCCTTCGGTTTTTGATGTATTCTTACAAATTATGGATGAAGGAAAACTTCACGATCGTTTAGGAAAAGAAGGTGATTTTTCAAATGCTCTCATTTTATTTACATCAAATATTGGTTCTCAGTTTATAGTTGAGTCAATTACAAATGGTAGTGGTTACCCATCATCAAATCAATTGATGGAAATCATGACTAAACATTTTAGACCTGAATTCCTTGGACGTTTGACTGAGATTATTCCTTTCGCTCCAATTTCTAAAGAAAATGCTCTTGGAATTTTTGAAATCCATCTTAAAAAAGAGTTATATGACTTACTTAAGTCATTAGAAATTTCAATCAATATTTCTGAAGAAGCTAAATCATTTTTAGTAGATAATGGATTTAATGCTACATATGGAGCAAGACCTTTAAAAGGAATTATACGTTCTGAGCTTAGAAGACCATTGGCCAAAAAAATAATTTCAAACGAAGTCCTTGAAGGAAGTAACGTTACTGTCAGCTTAAAGGACAATAATTTAATTTGGGATATAAATTAATAAAAAAGGAGCTTTTAAGCTCCTTTTTTGTTGACTTAACTTTAATTTACTATTAATCTGTATGGATAAATATTAGATGAAACTTGATCAAGTTTATGCATCAAATTATCGCATAAATAATTCCATTCATTATCTGAAAAATGAATTTCATCATCTGTATTTTTAAATACTTTAATATCAATTGTTCTTACAAATCCTGTTTTCAAAGAAGGATCTATTTTGGTTCCTTTATCTACTTCAATTCTAGAAATTGTATGACCAAAATGCTTTAAACAAAATGTTTTAATATCAGCAAACGTTACAATCCTTCCATGCGACAATAAAGCTTCACGATAAGAAAGAATTTTTTCTCTCGAAGTAAGTCTTGTCTTGCCTCCTACACTTGGTTGTACCAAATACATCGAATTTCCTATAAAATCAGTTCCAAAAGGTAATTCTAGCTTTGTTCCAGGCTTAATATCATTAGCATCTTCCCCACATGTTGACCAGAAATTGACAAAAAAAGTATCATTTTCAGTTCTTTCATCTAATAATTTAGATTTAACCACAACATAAGGAAAATTAGATTTTAAAAATGAACTTTCTTTTGTTTGCTGTTCTAGTGTTGCAATAAGCTGGTTCATTTCACCAATTATACTTCTTACAAAATCTCCGCCCAATACTGAGAAAGAAGCACTTTCATCTTTTAGTAATTCTAAAAGGTATTGCATCATCTCGGAAGCATTACGTTCATCAAAACGATTCACTCCATTACTCCTTAAACTTGCTTGACCGGCTTCTAATGATTTATTAGAAAAATCTTTTAAATGGTATTAATGAACGGATCAATTCTTTGAGCTAAGTTTATCAGTTTTTTATTTATTACCGGAAAACAATTTAAAGTGAAATTTATACTTTCAAAAATTGCACTGTTTATGACTTCTGGAAACTCAATTCTAAGCCACATAATATCTTTTAAAGTACTTATTTTGTCATTATCAAAAGCTTCTCTTATTTCTCTTGGAGTTCTTAAAATTGAATCCGTTAGTGTGATATCTTCAGTTAAATGGAAAAATTTATCAAAGTAAAAAGTATTAACTTCCGAA
>CAMLKV010000004.1 GCA_946480635.1 uncultured Flavobacterium sp. | reverse complement strand
CCGTATGATTTTGTTAATTCTTCTACAACAACAGGATATTGCCCAGAGCGTGGTGATGGAGGAAATTTAAGTTTAAGTGCCGATGAATCTACTTCATCAACCTCAACCAAAACCAATTTTTCCAACATACGCACACGTGACTGTACTTGTTCAGTCTTAGAAAAAGTACCTCTGAATCGCTCAATAAATGCTTGATTATCAGCAATAAATTTTTGTTGTTCGTCGAATGCTTTTTGCTGATGTATTCTTCTGTCTTTACGCAATTCTAAATAATCAGAATATTTAGCTTTGTAATCATAAATACGTCCCATAGTTACTTCAATAGTACGATTGGTAATCGCATCAACAAAAGCACGGTCGTGAGAAATTACCATTACTGCTTTAGCCGAATTGATTAAGAACTCTTCTAACCACTGAATACTCTCCATATCCAAGTGATTTGTAGGCTCATCCAGTAAAATTAAATCAGGCTTTTTCAAAAGAATTTTGGCCAATTCGATACGCATTCTCCATCCTCCTGAAAATTCAGATGTTTTGCGAGTAAAGTCTTCTCTTTCAAAACCCAATCCTTTTAATACTTTTTCAACTTCAGCCTCGTAGTTTACTTCTTCAATTGAATAGTATTTTTCAGAAAGTTCAGATACACGCTCAATTAACTTCATGTAATCGTCACTTTCATAATCTGTACGAATGGTTAATTGTTCATTGATTTCATCAATCTCAGCTTTCATTCCCAAAACTGTAGAAAATGCTTTTGAAGCTTCTTCGATTACAGTACAATCATCATTTAACAATAAATGTTGAGGCAAATAGGCAATTACAGCATCGCTTGGCGCCGAAATTCCTCCACGAGTAGGTTTATTTTCTCCTGCTACAATTTTTAAAAGTGTTGATTTTCCCGCTCCGTTTTTACCCATAAGGGCAATTCTGTCATTCTCGTTAATAGCAAAAGTTACATCGCTAAAAAGCGTTGTTCCACCAAATTCTACCGCGATATCGTTTACTGTAATCATATTTTCGATTTTGAAGGTGCAAAGATAGTTTAATTTAAAAATTTTGCAATTTGAAAATCAAGACTTCAGAACTAAAACTCAGCAACTTTTATTAATTTTAAAAGAATTAACAATTTTTTATCAAACCAATTTCTTTTTTATTCATAAAATTGTTTGATATATCAAATAAATTAAATGAAACAAATAATTATAACAACAGCTTTAGTTACATCATTAATTATCAACGCTCAAACAAAACCAAGAGCAAGAGATCTCGGAATTCCATTTGATGGTACAACTGGGAAAAATAATGCCATAACAGATGTTTCTGGAATTGAAGTTGGTTATAAAACAATTATTGAAGGAAACGGAAAACTTGAGCCAGGAAAAGGACCAGTGAGAACTGGTGTCACAGTAATACTTCCTAAAGGAAAAACAGCGAATAGCTATCCTGTTGCATGGTATAGCTTAAATGGAGATGGTGAAATGACAGGAATTGCAAACGTTGAAGACTATGGTCTTGGTTATGGCGCAATTGGTATCACAAATACAAATAGTGTTGGTACTGTTAGAGATGCAATTGGCGAATGGAGTTATAAAAAATTCTCTCAAGGTGATTTTATCGATTTTTCATTTGGTTTACCTATAGTCGCAGAAACTTGGGATGGCATGTTAAATGATATAAATGGTTTTCATGTAAAAAAAGAACATGTTTGGGAGGCATTGGAAAAAGCGAAAAGCGGACCAATTGAGGAAGGAAATGTTGGTGGAGGAACTGGTATGGCACTTTATCATTTTAAAGGAGGAAGTGGTACTGCTTCAAGAACATTTACTATTGATGGAAAGCAATATACTTTAGGTGTTTTTATTCAAGCAAATTTTGGAGGAAGATCAGATTTAATGATTTCTGGAGTTCCTGTGGGCAAGGAAATAAAAGATTACAAACCTGTACTTAATGATGCTAAAAGAAAAGATGGTTCTGCTATTGTGTTTGTTGCAACAGATGCCCCTCTTTTACCAAGTCAACTTAAGTTGGTTGCAAAACACATTACTCACGGATTGGCTAGAACAGGAACGTTCACAAATGATAGTTCTGGTGAAATTTTCTTGGCTTTATCAACAGCTGAACCCAAACTAGATGAAAAAGGAACGATTCAAACTTGGAATGTACTTCCAAAAGAAAAATTAAATCCAATTTTCAAAGCAACTGTTCAAGCAACTGAAGAAGCTGTTATCAATACTTTAGTCGCTGCAGATGATATGGAAGGTATTAATAATAATAAATTTTATGGTATTCCTCATAATATATTAAAGGAAGTGATGAAGAAATATAATAGATTAAATAGTAAATAAATTATTTTAACAATTCTGTAATTTTTTGCTTATACTCAACATTTTCATTTATTCCTAAATGCTTCTGACCTTCAAGTATAAAAAGACTATCTGTTGACTTCAATACCTGTTTTAGTCTAAATGAATTTTCTACTGAAATTAATTGATCCTTGTTTCCATGAAACAAGTAAATAGGTGTTTTGATTTTACTTAAATTTTTATCTGTTTCGAAACGAAACTTCTTTAAAGAATTAGGAAAATATGGAACTCTCCCTTCTGTGAATTTTAAAAAATTATCAAATGGTGCCTTTAAAATTAAGATGTCATTTTTTCTTATTGAAGCCAAACATGACGCTACTCCAGTTCCAATTGAATAACCAATAATAATGTTCTTTTTATATTTTTTTGATACTGAATCAAATACTATTTGTACATCTTTTAAAATCTGTTCTTCATTTTCAATTTCACCTTCACTTTTTCCAAAACTCCTGTAATCTAAAATAAAAATATCATAACCTAAATCGGTATAGGTTTTAGAAATTCTTCCCCAACTATCAACTGCTCCTGCATTACCATGGAGGTAAAATACTAAGCCTTTAGGGCCATTTGCTTTAAATAAAATTCCATGCTGATATTTTCCATCAAAGGATTTTAGTTTAACTTCTTCAAAATTATTTTCAAAATTAAAATTGTAATTTTCATCCAATTTATATTGAACAAAAACCATCTCCTCCTGATTAAAATAAAAATAACTCACATATATAACATAGAGACCTGCAAAAATCCCCAGAAAAGAAAGCAATAAAAATTTGAATTGTTTCATAAGTAAGTCAATGTTTAAAAATACAAAAAAGACTACCAATGGTAGTCCTTCAATCTTTTGTTATTTTAGAATATTAAATACTCATCTTAAACTCTTCAATAATTAGGTTGGCTTTTATCAAATCATGTTTTTCAATAAAAACTTCAACTGCCTGACCCGATGTCCCAAAGCCAGCAATAATTCCTGATTGAATATTGTTTTTAACTACTGTAGAAATTTCAGCTGCTTCCAGTTTAACTTGTAAAGCTTGTGCCAAAATTTGACTTCCAGAAAATATTTTCATTAATGCCATAGCTTTTATCTTTTTTAATTTTATTCATCATCTTCCTCTTCATAATCATCAACCCCAAAAAGGAATGGATCAATCATGATTTTATCTGCAAGGATTTCTATTCTTTCTGTTAATTGAGAAGCAAAAAATAATCGTTGTGTTTTTTCAACACTCATGGACAATCTTTGAATAATTGGTTCCAAACGTAGTTTGAAAAGTTCATCGGCATCATCAACCACAAATATTTTAATCGTATTCATATTGAAACCAGCTCCTGAAAACATGGCATTTATTTTATTTGGCGTCCCAATTAAAACATCCATTCCCGCCGAAATAATATTTTTTTCGTCGTCGATATCTGTTTTATCATTCACTCCAATTACTCTCAAATTAGTGTACTTCCCAAACTTTTGAAACATATCTACCATTTCCAACACCGCTTCTTTATCTTTAACAATAATTAAAGCTCTTGTAGATTCACCAACTGCTTTTTCAATCTTTTGAATAACAGTATAAGCGATTGTTGTAGATTTACCCTCTCCTTCTGGCATTATAACAACTGCATCAGCACCACTTTTTAGTGTACTAAAACAATCTTTTTGAATGTCTGTTGGATCTGTTAATCCATTTTCAACAAGCGCTTGCTGAAGGTTGGGATTTATTTTTTTTAATTGCATATTATTATTATTTTGAAGCAAAAAGCTTCACATCATTTTCAGAAATTTCATTTCCTCCAAGAATTATTAAACGTTCAACTACGTTTCTTAACTCACGAATGTTACCTGTCCAATCATATTCCTGAAGCAATTTGATTGCTCCTTTGGAAAAAGATTTTACAGCACTACCTTGCTCACCTGCTATTTTAGCTGCAAAATGTTCTACTAATGCCGGAATATCATCTCTTCTATCGTTTAAAGCTGGAACTTTAACCAATATAACTGCTAAACGATGGTATAAATCTTCGCGGAAACGACCCTCTGAGATCTCTTTTTTAAGATCTTTATTTGTAGCAGCAACAACACGAACGTTAACTTTAATGTCTTTATCGGCCCCAACTCTTTGGATTAAATTTTCTTGCAAAGCACGTAAGACTTTAGCTTGTGCAGGTAGACTCATATCACCTATTTCGTCAAGAAAAATAGTTCCTCCATCAGCAGCTTCAAATTTTCCTGCTCTATCTTTTACTGCAGAGGTAAATGCTCCTTTTATGTGACCAAATAATTCACTCTCAATTAATTCAGATGGAATAGCTGCACAGTTCACTTCGACAATTGGTCCAGATGAACGTTCACTCTTTTCGTGTATTTGATGTGCCACTAATTCTTTTCCAGTTCCGTTAGGCCCTGTAATAAGAACACGAGCTTCAGTAGGAGCAACCTTTTCTATCATATCTTTTATATGATTAATAGCTTCACTATCCCCTATCATTTCATAGTTTTTTGAGACTTTCTTTTTAAGAATTTTGTTCTCAACAACAAGTTTTTTTCTATCTAAAGCATTACGAACCGTATTTAGCAAACGATTTAAATCGGGTGGCTTAGAAATATAATCGAAAGCTCCTAAACGCATGGTATTAACAGCAGTTTCTAAATCTCCGTGACCCGAAATCATCACCATTGGAATTTCAGGCTTTATCTTCTTAACAGCTTCGAGAACCTCAACACCATCCATCTTTGGCATTTTGATGTCACACAAAATCAAATCATAATCTTCATTTGTTGCCTTCTCAAGACCTTTAGCACCATCTTCAGCTTCATCAACTTTATATGTTTCGCTTTCTTCCGAGAGAATTTTGACTAAAACTCTTCGAATTGCCGCTTCATCTTCAATAATTAATATTCTTGACATTACTTTCTAATTTGGATATAAAGATAAAAAGACAAAAGGATTTAAAGACAAAAATCTTTAGATCCTTCAATCATAAACTATTTTATTATTTGATTAATACTTTAACCATTTATACAATTCTTTCCAAGTTGGTTTTTTACCGTACATTAAAATTCCTACACGGTATATTTTAGAAGCAAACCAAACTACTCCCAAAAATGTTCCAAACAACAATGTAATTGACAATGCAATTTGCCACCATGGCACACCAAATGGAATACGCATTAGCATTACGATAGGCGATGTAAATGGAATCATTGAAAACACTGTAGCCACAGTTCCGTGTGGATCGTTTACAACAGTGAAAAATCCAACATAAATACCTAACATTAATGGCATAATGATAGGAAACAAAAACTGTTGCGAATCTGTTTCAGAATCTACTGCTGCACCAATAGCAGCATATAATGAACTGTAAAGGAAATATCCACCAACAAAATAAACTAAGAAGAAAATTATTGTTGTAAATACTGGAATTTCGTTATAATACAGGTTAACTTTATCGATTAACGAAGTTACATTTGCTGCTCCTTGAGGTAATTGTTGCATTGCTCCAGCAGTTGTCGCTGCATCGGCAGTTCCGCCAAAAAACATGTTTAATCCAAATAATAAAACAAGACCTAATGCTACCCAAATAGCAAACTGTAAAATACCCGCTAAAGAATTCCCAATAATTTTACCCATCATTAACTGATAAGGTTTAACTGAAGAGATGATTACTTCAATAATTCTTGATGTTTTTTCTTCAATTACGCTACGCATTACAAAGTTTCCGTAGATAATAATAAACATCATAATTAAGTATCCAAAAGCTCCACCAAAGAACACTTTTATCTCATTTAAATACTTTAACCCTTCTTCGCCTGAAAATTTAGTGATGTGTAATTCAGAATTTACTTTAGCCTCTTCAATTTTTGTTGAATCAAACCCTAATGCTTTTAAATTATCATTTGTCAATTGATTGTCAACTACTTTTTCGATATCTGAAACAAAATCCAAACTTGGGCTTTCATCAGAAATATATTCCACTTTTGAAATCAATTCCTTAGTATCTGCAACTTTTGGAACATAGATTAACCCTTCATAGTTTTTCTCGGCAGTATCTTTTGCTAATTTCAAAGGCATTGCAGACAAATCAACATATTGTGTTTCTTTATCATTTTTAAAATCAGATTTTAAAATTCCTGCTTCATCATGAATAGCAATTTTGGTAATTTCACCTTTGTTCATATTGGCCAAAAAACCAATTAAAAAAGACATTCCCACAATTAGTAATGGACTAAGAAAAGTCATTACTATAAATGATTTATTACGCACCTTGGCAATAAATTCCCTTTTTATGATTAAAGATAAAACTCCCATTATTTTTGATTTGTAACTGTTTGAATAAAAATATCGTTCACACTCGGAATAGTTTCAGTAAAATGCGTCACTTGTCCATTTTTAGTTAAAATTGACAATAATTCGTTTTGTGTTGCATTTCCTAAATCTACTTCTAACTTTAAATCATCGTTTAATGATTTAAAATTAGTTTGACCTACAGTGAATTTTTGAGTTAAATCATACATTAATCCTTCAACATTATTAGAAATAATACCTACTTGGAATTTATGTGTACGATATTGACGTTTTACATCTTCCAACTTTCCTTCAATAAGTTTATTTGACTTATGAATTAAAGCAATATAATCACACATTTCCTCAACACTTTCCATTCTGTGAGTTGAAAAAATTACAGAAGTTCCTTTTTTATTCAATTCGATGATTTCATCTTTGATTAAATTAGCATTAACTGGATCAAATCCTGAAAATGGTTCATCAAGAATTAACAATTTTGGCTGATGCAAAATGGTAACAATGAACTGAATTTTTTGAGCCATACCTTTAGAAAGCTCTTGGATTTTTTTGTTCCACCAACCTTCAATTTCAAATTTTTCGAACCAATATTTTAGCTGCTTTTGAGCATCTGCCTTTGACATTCCTTTTAATTGTGCCAAATAAAGTGCTTGCTCACCTACTTTCATTGTTTTGTATAAACCACGCTCTTCTGGCATATACCCAATAACCGAAACGTGATTAGGAGCTAATTTTTCTCCATCTAAAATCACTTCACCAGAATCTGGCATTGTAATTTGATTGATGATACGAATTAATGAAGTTTTTCCAGCTCCGTTAGGCCCTAACAAACCATAAATACTGCCTTTTGGGACTTGCAGTGAAACTGAATTTAATGCTGTGTAATCTCCGTATTGTTTAACTACGTCTTTTACTTCAAGTATGTTACTCATTCGAAATGATTGATTTTTGTAAAAATAAGAATTTCTGTTGTTATGAAATTAGATACAACTAGAATAAAAATGTTACAAAAAAATCCCACAAAATTGTGGGATTTTTTTGTAACTATTTATTTATTATGAAAACATGTCTTTTACTTTCTCAAAAAAAGACTTTTCTGATTTTTCAGGTTTTGGAATGAAATTAGCATCTTCTAAATTGCTTTCAAAGAATTTCTTTTGCTCTTTAGAAAGATTTTTAGGCGTCCAAACATTAACATGAACTAACAAGTCTCCGCTGCCATAGCTGTTTAAACTTGGAATTCCTTTTCCTTTTAAGCGAAGTATTTTCCCAGATTGGATTCCTTCTTCAAGTTTTATACGAACTTTACCGTTTACAGCATCAATTTCTTTTGAAGCTCCTAAAACAGCTTCGGGATAACTTATGTATAAATCGTAATGCAAGTTCTCACCTTCACGTTTCAAAAACTCATGTTCTATTTCTTCAATAGCTACTATTAAATCACCTGCAATACCATTTCCTGGCGCATCATTCCCTTTTCCAGAAACTTTAAGTTGCATACCATCTACAACTCCTGCGGGAATTTTGATTGATACCGTATCATCCTCAGTAATCATTCCATGAGCATCTGCTTCATTTGGTTTTTTGTCGATAGATTGCCCAATACCACCGCATGTAGGACATGTAGTTGCTGTTTGCATGCGACCAAGTATTGTATTGGTAACTCTCATCACCTGACCTTGACCGTTACAAGTTGGACAAGTTTTATAAGTAACACCAGGTGCCTGAACTTTACGTTTTACTTTAACTTTTTTCTCAACTCCGTTAGCAATTTCTTCTAAAGTAAGTTTAACTTTTATACGCAAATTACTTCCTTTTGCACGACGTTGACCTCCGCCTCCGCCAAAACCACCAAAGCCGCCACCAAAAGCACTACCGAAAATATCTCCAAACTGACTAAAGATATCATCCATATTCATGTGATGACCTCCACCAAAACCTCCAGCACCATCAAATGCAGCATGACCATACTGATCGTATTTAGCACGCTTATCTGCATCGCTTAAAACCTCATAAGCCTCGGCAGCCTGTTTGAAATTTTCTTCAGCTTGTTTGTCTCCTGGGTTTTTATCAGGATGAAACTCAATGGCTTTCTTGCGATACGCCTTTTTAATTTCAGCTTCTGTAGCTCCTTTAGCAACCCCTAATATCTCGTAATAATCTTTTTTGCTCATAATCTTTTCCCTTCAACTCGCTCAGGGTGACATTTAATATTAATTTCCAATAACTACTTTTGGAAAACGAATAATTTTATCTCCTAACTTATATCCTTTTTCAACTACGTCCACAATTTTACCTTTTAAGTCATCACCTGCAGGAATTTGTGTTATAGCCTCTGCAAAATCTGCATCAAAAATATCGCCTTGCTTAATTTCAACTTCCTCTAATCCTTTGGAAATTAAAGTTGATTTTAATTTTTCTTGGATTAATTCAACTCCTTTTACTAAAGCTTCGTCTTCTGATTTTGAAATTTGAGCCCAAGCTCTATCAAAATCGTCTAAAACTGGCAACATAGCCTGTAAAACTTCTTGTCCCGCTGTTTTAAAAAGCTCAATTCTTTCTTTTGAAGTACGTTTTTTATAGTTTTCGAATTCTGCAAATAAACGCAAAAACTTATCTTTCTCTACCGCTAACTCTTGTGTTAATTTCTCTTCAACTGACAATTCTGGAGTAGCTTCTTGAGTTTGCTCCTGATTGATTTCTGGGTTAGTTTCATTCAACTCTTGCTCCATCTCTTTATTTTTGGCATTCATATATCTAAACTCTGTATGAAATTTTATTTTCAATAATTGTCTGCAAATGTACTGCCAAAGGTTTAAAAATGCCAAATTGTCATTAATATTTTTACACAAAGCTTGCAAAGACAAATTATAATAAATAACTTAGTGACTACTAATTAATTAACCGTTAAAAAATGTTCACCATGAAAAAAATTGTTCTAAGCCTAGCTCTTATCTCTTGTTTTTCTATATTTTCTTGTAAGAAAGAAAAAGTTGATATTGATGGCAATCAAGATCCAATGGAAATTTCTAATTCAACTGGTGATAAATTTGCCGTAAACACAACAGAATCTGTTGTTAATTGGACTGGTTTTAAACTTACTGGTAAACATGATGGTACAATTCATCTAAAAGAAGGTTTTATAAATATTAAAGACAGCGTAATTACTGGCGGTCAGTTTTTTATTGATATGAATACTATTACAGTAACCGATTTAAAAGCTGGAGATGGTAAAGAAGATCTTGAAAATCACTTAAAAGGTACAGGAGAGAATGAAAAAAAAGATCATTTCTTTAATGTAAAAAAATACCCTACTAGTGATTTTAAAATTAGTAAAATTGAGAAAGATGGTGACAAAAACATCATTTATGGTAACCTATCGATAAAAGGAGTTACAAAAGCTGTTAACTTTCCTGCAACTATAAAAATATCAGGGGACGAAATATCTATCAACAGTGAACCACTTAGACTCAACAGAACTTTCTGGAATATAAACTATGCTTCAAAATCCATTTTTGCAGATATTGGTGATAAATTCATTTCAGATGAAATTGAAGTTCAGGTTTATGTGAAAGCAAAAAAATAAGCGCTATTCTTTTAATATTTGCTCTAAAGCAGCATGAACGGATTTAAATTGAAAATGAAATCCTTCAGCTTGAATTTTATTTGAGCTCACATTTTGACTTTCTAAAAGAAGTGTGTGCATTTCACCTAGAAGTAACTTAAGAACAAATTTAGGAACATTAGGTAAAAGCAATGGTACATCCAATGTCTCTGCTATTGCTTTTATCAGTTCTTTATTTGAAACCGGATTAGGGGCTACAGCATTATAAACTCCTTTTAAGTGTTTCTGAATGGCAAATAAAAAAATTGAAGCCAGATCTTTTATGTGTATCCAAGACTGCATTTGCTTTCCCGAACCAAAAGGAGCACCCATTGCCATTTTTATAGGCTTAACCATTTCAGGTAATGCGCCTCCATTTTTAGACAACACCAAACCTATCCTTAACTTACAAACTTTAATCCCTAAACGTTCTATTTGACTAATAGAATCTTCCCATTTTGAAGTTACATTACTTAAAAATGTGTCTTTAAATTGTGAAAAATCTTCGTTATATAGTTGAGTAAGATGGCTGGGATAAATTCCAATCGCAGACGCAGAAATAACCTGAGTTACAGTATGTGGATTATGCTTAAGCGTGTTATACAAAAGGTTTGCAGAAAGAACTCGGCTTTCAAGAATTTCCTCTTTATTTTTCTGTGTCCATCTTTGAGCAATACTTGAACCAGCTAAATTAATTATTACACTTACCCCTATTAAACAGTTTTCGTCAATGACGCCTGCTTCGGGATTCCAATAAAAACCGCTATAATTTGGCTGATAATGTATTTTGTTTTTGGAAGTCGTTAAATAGTTAATTTTAATGCCGTTTTGTAACAGCAAATCAACAACCTCTTTACCAACCAAACCAGTAGCACCTGTAATTAATACTTTCATAGCTTGGGACTTTTCTTTCAAATTTACTGAAAGATTGTCATAAGTATTTCTTAATTGTGGTGATTTTAACTTTTAAAACCTATTTCTTAATGCGAATAGTCCATTCAAATTCCATTGTAGAAACTTGATCTCCTTTTTCGTCGGTCCCAATAGATTTCATCCAAAAGGTTTGCCCTTCACCAGTGGCAATTGTATTCTTAATAGCTTCTGTTATCAAGTTACCGTCTGTACAAGTAAAAGTAATTCTACCTGTCGCTTTTTTGGTAAATGAGCATTTATTATTCGCAACCAACATTGAAATACTCTTACCACTATCTTTAATTTGCTTCATTACTAAAGCACCAGTAGTCAACTCCGCAGCCATTGCCTGTACCGCGAAGTACATTGAATTAAATGGATTTTGATTAAACCAACGATGCTTTACTGTTGCAACACAAGTGGTATCTTCTATCACTTTAACACGTACTCCAGACCAAAAAGCTGATGGTAATTTAAAAAATAAAAAAGTATTCAATTTTGCAGGTGTAAACTTCATAACGCTAGATTTTTCGCTAATCTACAAAAAAATACTATGCATGCCTAATATTTTTATTTGTTAATATTTTGTTAAATTACATTACTTTGTTTTGCATAGTACCTGTTTTTTACATTATCTTTGTATAAGAAATTAATAAGCTAAAGAAAGTATTAGTTAATTTCAACAACTATTCAAAACATCATTAATCAAATAAAACAATCATCATGGAAACATTAACTATCACAAAACACGAAAAAAATTATGCATCTATTATTCATTTAAGTGCATTCACTAAATTTTTAATTCCTTTTGGAAATTATATTGTACCAGGAATTTTATGGTCTACTAAAAAGAAAGAATCATCTTTTGTTGACTATCATGGAAAACAAATTTTAAATTTTCAATTAAGCGTTTTAATGTATAGCATTTTTTTAGGGATTTTAGCAATTCCAACAATTATAGGAACAGTGCTTAGCAACTTCACTTGGTCAGAAATAGAAAGTGGAAACATTGTTTTAGACAATATGCAAATCAATAACTTAATAGGTTTAGGAGTTTTTGGAGTTATCTGCACAGGAATATTTGTAGTGCTTAAAGTAGTAGAATTCTTCTACATCATTTATGGAGCAATTAAAGCAAATGATGGAGAATATTTCAAATACCCATTAACAATAAACTTTATAAAATAAAAAGAAGTTTCAATCATCATCAAAAAATCAATCATCATCAATCAAAAAATGAACAGTTTAACAACAAAAAAAGAAATCTTATGAACATTGAGAACACAAAAGCTCAGATGCGTAAAGGAGTTTTAGAGTTCTGCATCTTATCTGTACTAAAAGAAAAAGATGCCTATACTTCAGAAATTTTAGACACTCTGAAAAACGCGAAGCTACTAGTAGTGGAGGGAACAGTATACCCACTATTAACTAGATTAAAAAACGATGGTTTATTAACATATCGCTGGGAAGAATCAACATCAGGTCCGCCAAGAAAATATTACGGTTTAACCGAAGAAGGACATGAATTTTTAAAAGAATTAAACGTTACCTGGAACGAATTAGCCGGGGCTGTAAACACAATAACATCACAAAACTAAAAGCTATGAACAAGACAGTAAATATGAATCTAGGTGGTTTCTTCTTCCATATTGATGAAGATGCTTATCAAAAATTAAATCGTTATTTCGATGCGATACGCAGCTCGCTTTCTATCGAAGGTCGCGACGAAATCATGAACGATATTGAAAGTAGAGTTTCAGAATTATTTTCTGAAAAACTAACAAACAACAAGCAAGTACTTGGTCTTAAAGATGTGGATGATGTTATTGCTATAATGGGACAACCTGAAGACTATAAAATAGAAGACGACGGAAAAACAACAAACACAAATTATGCTTATACGGCTAGCGGAAAAACAAAAAAATTGTACCGTGATAAAGACTCTGGTGTAATTGCGGGAGTTTGTTCAGGATTAGGTCATTACTTTGGTGTAGATCCAGTTTGGATTAGAATCGTTTTAGTATTATTAGTTTTTGCAGGTTTTGGAACAGGTTTATTAGCTTACTTAATTTTATGGTTAGTTACTCCAGAAGCGGTTACAACTTCAGAAAAACTAGAAATGAGAGGAGAACCAATTACAATTTCTAATATCGAGAAAAAAGTAAAGGAAGAATTCGAGTCGGTTTCTGAAAAATTTAAAAATGCCGACTATACCCAAATGGGCGAAAATGTAAAAACAGGTGCTCAAAAAGTAGGAAATACATTGGGTGATATTATTGTAAGCATCATGAAAGTGTTTGCGAAATTCATTGGAGCAATGATGATATTCATTGGAAGTGTAACAATTATTAGTTTACTAATTAGCTTAATAACTTTAGGATCAACTTCAAATTTAAGCATGCCTTGGTTAGATTATTTCAACACATTTAATTATACAAATACTTCAATGTGGGTTATCGCTTTCATGTTCTTTCTAGCAATTGGCATTCCGTTTTTCTTCTTAATTCTATTAGGATTAAAAATCTTAGTAACTAATTTAAAATCAATTGGAAATATTGCAAAATACACTCTTTTGGCTTTATGGATATTGTCTGTAGGTGTACTAATCACTCTAGGTGTTCGTCAAGCTTCAGAAGTTGCTTTTGAAAACAAAGTAGTAACAAAAGAGACAATTAACATAAAACCAACTGATACTTTAGAAATTAAATTCAAGAACAATGATTATTTCAGCAAAGACAGCCATCGTCGCGATTTCGAATTTGTTCAAGATTCATTAGGTAGAGATGTAATTTATTCAAATGACATAAACTTTGAAGTATTACCAACTGATGAGAGACTACCATACATCCAAATTGAAAAAGAATCGAATGGTAAATCATTCACAGAAGCAAAACAAAGAGCTACAAAAATTGAGTATAAATTTAAAGTAGAAGGTAATAAAATAATTTTTGACAATTATTTCTTAACTGAAGTAAAAAACAAATTCCGCGGACAAGAAGTAATGATTTACTTATACTTACCAAAAGGGACGTACTTTAAAACTGATGAAAGTGTAGAAGATTTTGATAGCTCTGATAATGATTTTTTCAATTTACATTACAGTTCAGACAAATACACTTATAAAGTTGAAGACAGCAAAGTTAAGTGTTTAAACTGCCCACCAGATGAAGATGAATGGGATGATGTTGAGGACAATGACAGTCACACAGTTATTATAGACGAGAATGGTGTAAACATTAAACAAGATACTGTGATTTCAAATTCTAAAGAAATAAAAGAATTAAAAATCAGTGAGGATGGTATAATCATCAAAACCAAATAAGTAAAATGAAAATCATCAATCAAATCAATCAATCAATTTTATTATTCGGTCTCTTAATTAGTGCTTCTGCTTCTGCTCAAAATGCAGTTAAAATTGAACACTATCCAAGTGAACCTTTAATAGAAACAGTTAATAACAATAATGTTCTGAACTTTGATTTTAAAATACAAAATAGTTCTACAGACACTTTGAAATTAACTAAAATTGAAGTTCGTTGTTTAGACAAAAACAATGTCCTTATACAACAAAAGTTCTTAGACAATAATGGAACAGCTCCGAGTATAAACACCATTCCATCTGCCATTTGGAATGGTGTTTCTCAGAAGCTGGTTTTCAATCCTTTCCCTGAAGTTAATCCTTCAACAGAAAGCTTAGAATACACTTTTACTTTCAATAATTCAGTTGAAGTAAAAAAAATCGTAAAACCCAAAAATTACAACCAAAAAAACGATTTTATACTTCCTCTAAAAGAGAAGTTACTAGTCTATGATGGGCATGATTTAAATTCACATCATCGTCGTTTTGACTATGAATTTGATTTTATAAAACAATTGGGATTTTCAGCAAACTTTATGCGTTATGCTTATGATTTTGCCATATTGGACCAAAACAACAATCAACATTTGGGGAAAGGCGAAAACAATTCTGATTGGTTTGGTTTTGGCAAAGAAGTAATTGCAGTAGCAGATGGGGAAGTAATTGCTATCGAAACGCTTCAAAAAGATGATAAAAATTTTGACGTTCCTTCATTAAAAAATAATCCTTTAGCGCTATACGGTAATTATGTAGTAATAAAGCACAGTGATAATGTTTTAAGTATGTATGCTCATTTAAAAAATGATAGCTCAAAACATCTTAAAAAAGGAGACAAAGTAAAACAAGGTCAAATGATTGGTCAAATTGGGACTTCGGGAAGTTCTTTTTTTCCACATTTACACTTTGAAATTAGGAATAGTATTGATCACAAAGCAGAAGGAATCCCTTCATATTTTTCAAATTTTGACCTATATTTAGGTTCACAAAAAAAAGCAATCAAAAAGGCAACAGTTACCACTGGTGACATTATCAAATCAAAATAAACAACTAAAAAACAAACTATTATGATAAAATTAATGATTCATTTAACAAAAGTAATAATAGCAGCCTTTGTTGCTTTGCTATTTGGTTCTTGCACCATGTCATTTAATGGAAAATCTGTTACTGGAAGTGGTAATGTAGTTTCTAAAGAAAGAAATGTAAAAGATTTTACAAAAATTGAATTAAAAAGAGGTTTAGACTGTGAAGTAAAACAATCTGAAACTTTTAAAGTAGTAGTACTGGCTGATGATAACCTACAAGAAGGAATTACAACCAAAGTAGAAAACGGAACCCTTATTATTGATTCTGAATACAATAACTACAACAATGTAAAATCAAAAACTATTCAGGTTTTTATGCCAATTATCGATGTTCTTGAAACTACAAGTGGTTCAAGCTTAAAAACAAATGGTACAATTAAAGGAAATAACATTCACCTTAAATCAAGCAGTGGAAGTTCTTTAGAAGCAGAAGTAGAATCTGAAAACTTAACTTTAGAGTCAACGAGTGGAAGCACATTAACAGCTTCAGGAAAAGCAATAGAACTTAAAACATTATCTTCTAGCGGAAGTACAATTGATGCCACAAACCTTTTAGCTAATAATGTTAACGCTCAAAGCTCGAGTGGAAGTAATACAGAAGTAAGCCCAATCGTACTTTTAAAAGCACAAGCATCTAGTGGTTCTAGTATAGAATATGCTAAAACTCCAAAAACAATTAGCAAGCAGGAAAGCTCTGGGGGTAGTGTCTCGACAAAATAAAATCACAAAATAAAAAACATCAGCTTTGCTGGTGTTTTTTTATATATTTGTGTAGAATCAAAATGCCTCGAAATGAAAAAAATTACATTCCTACTACTCTTAACTCTAGCTTCTACGCTAACTTTTGCTCAAAAAAAAGAAAAAGTAAAAGGTTCTAAACTAGTTACTACTGAGCGTAAAAAAATTGGAAGCTTTGACCAAATTGAAGCCGAAGACAATCTTGAAATCTTTTTAGTAAAAGGAGACAAAAGTGCTCTAGAAGTAGAAACGGATGATAATTTACATTCGGCTATTGATTATAAGCTTTACGGAACTGTATTACGATTAAACACTAATAAAGAAATTTCTTCTTTCAAAAAACTAGAAGTTAGAATTACATATACTGATAGTTTAAAACTTATTAGTAGTAAACACGAAACAAAAATCAACGCTCCTTCAGGGCTTACTTTAAGTAACATTACTGTTAAAACTTCTGATTATTCAAAAGCATATTTAAATGTTGATTCGCCTAATTTTTCATTAATTGCTAATGATAAATCTAAAGTTGAATTAAATCTGAAAAGTGATGATGCTTCAATAGAGATGAGTAAAAATTCAGAATTAAAAGCATTACTGACTGTAAACAAATTAAAAATTGACTTGTACCAAAAAGCAGAAGCAACTATTGAAGGAACAACAAGTGATATGAAACTTCGATTGGATAACAATGCTACTTATAACGGACAAAAACTTACTTCAAAAAGCTTAAACCTTACAACAGAATCATACACTAAATGTGCTGTAAACACTAATGGCAATTTAAGCATTACCGCATCAGGAAAAAGTGAAGTTGATATTTATGGGGATCCAAAAATTGAAATTAAAAAATTTGGAGATGATGCCATTTTACGTAAAAAATCAAAATAATTTAACTCAATAAAAAAGCCTGCAATTGCAGGCTTTTTTATTATTCTTAAAAGAAATATTAATGCTCTTTTGCTGCCAAATAACGTTCTGCATCTAGCGCTGCCATACATCCTGTTCCAGCAGCTGTAATCGCTTGACGATAAACATGATCTGCAGCATCACCAGCTACAAATACTCCCGGCACATTAGTTTTTGAAGTTCCAGGTTCGTTTATAATATAACCTGTTTCATCAACAGTAATATAATCTTTAAAAATCTCTGTATTTGGGTTATGACCAATAGCCACGAAGAAACCAGTCGCAGGAATTTCTCTTTTCTCACCGGTAGCTCTATCTACTACTCTTACACCTGTCACTACTTGTCCATCTCCTAAAACTTCATCAGTTTCAGTATGCATTAAAATTTCGATGTTTTCTGTTTTGCGTACACGCGCTTCCATGATTTTTGAAGCTCTAAACTGTTCGCTACGAACAAGCATCGTCACTTTTTTACACATTTTAGCCAAGTAATGTGCTTCTTCACAAGCGCTATCTCCTGCTCCAACAATTACTACTTCTTGATTTCTGTAAAAGAATCCGTCACACACTGCACAAGCAGATACGCCTCCACCCATGTTTAAATAATGTTGTTCAGAAGGTAATCCCAAATACTTAGCTGAAGCTCCCGTTGAAATAATCACTGTTTCACAGTGTAATTCTTTAGTATCGTTAATCCAAACTTTGTGAATATCTCCAGAAAAATCAACTTTAGTAGCCCATCCATCACGAATATCTGTTCCAAATCTTTTTGCCTGCTCTTGTAACTGAACCATCATTTCAGGACCAGTAATTCCTTCTGGGTAACCCGGAAAATTTTCTACTTCATTAGTTGTTGTTAATTGTCCACCTGGTTGTGTTCCTTGATATAATACTGGATTCATATTAGCTCTAGCTGCATAAATAGCGGCTGTATAGCCGGCAGGACCTGATCCTATGATCAGACATTTATGTATTGACATACTTATAATTT
>CAMLKV010000003.1 GCA_946480635.1 uncultured Flavobacterium sp. | reverse complement strand
TTAAAAATGGATATATTTCTATTGTCCCTGTTCAATTCGATTTGACTGCTCACCACGCTATTCAGCAACTTAACACTTGGAATTTATGAAAAAAATAGATTTACTATACGGAGCCTTAATTGGTTTATTCACAACTTTTATAGGTGTTTTTATCTATTTAAAACTTACAACCGATTTAGGTTTTCTTGAAGCAATACAAACAATGAAAAGCCAAGGACTGCTTGGTAAGGTTATAACACTTGGGGCGATTCTAAATACTATTGCATTTTTCTCTTTGTTAAATATGAACAAAGAAATTATGGCTCGTGGTGTTGTGTTGGCCACAATTTTACTAACTGTTTTGACATTATTTGTATAAAATGAAATATTATATTATTGCAGGAGAAGCATCAGGGGATTTACATGGATCTAACTTAATGAAAAACATTTTTAAGGAAGATGCTACAGCAGAAATTCGTTTTTGGGGTGGTGATTTAATGCAAGAAGCTGGAGGAACGTTAGTAAAACACTATCGTGATTTAGCCTTTATGGGTTTTATTGAAGTAGTTGCAAATCTAAAAACGATTTTAAACAACATTAAAATTTGCAAAGCTGATATTTTAAGTTTCAATCCAGATGTAATTATTTTTATCGATTATCCTGGCTTTAATATGAGAATTGCCAAATGGGCAAAAAAATTAAACATAAAAACGCATTACTATATTTCACCTCAAATTTGGGCTTGGAAAGAAAACAGAATAAAATCCATTAAAAGAGATGTAGACAAAATGTATGTTATACTCCCTTTTGAAAAAGATTTTTATGAAAAAAAACACAACTTCCCCGTTGAATTTGTTGGTCATCCGTTAATTGATGCCATTCATAATAGAAAAGTCAGTGACCCAATAGTCTTTAAAAAGGAAAACAACTTGGACAAAAGGCCAATAATTGCACTTTTGCCAGGAAGCAGAAAACAGGAAATTTCGAAAATGCTTTCCGAAATGCTTTCTGTAGTGGATGATTTTAAAGACTACCAATTTGTTATTGCTGGAGCTCCAAGTCAAGACTTTGAGTTTTACAAACAATTTTTAACTAATGAAAGTGTTCACTTTGTGTCGAACAAAACCTATGATTTACTGAGTGTTTCTCACGCTGCGCTAGTTACTTCTGGAACAGCTACACTTGAAACTGCCCTGTTTAAAGTTCCCGAAGTTGTTTTATACAAAGGAAGTTGGGTGTCTTATCAAATAGCTAAAAGAATTATCACACTTAAATACATTTCGTTAGTGAATCTTATTATGGATAAAGAAGTGGTTACAGAGTTAATTCAAGACAATTGTAATAAGAAACAAATCAAACTTGAGCTTACAAAAATACTTTCTGAAGATTACAGAAAAACTCTTTTAGAGAACTATGAATTGTTAGAACAAAAGCTTGGTGGTGAAGGTGCTAGTAGTAAAACAGCACATTTAATTTATTCAAACATAAAATAATTTAAGTTTTTTCTTACAATTTTGTATTTTCGGTTTATGAAAATACACGAATTCCCTATTGTAAAAATTACAGTATTTTTTATAATTGGTTTACTAACTGGTTATTATTTAAGGATTGATTTGACATACTCTGCAGCAATTCAACTTTTGTCAATTCTTTTCTTTTGCATCTCATTATTTTACTCAAACAAAAAATTCACCCAAAACAATGTATTTGGCTTTTCAACTTTGTTTTTATTTTTCTCTATTGGAATGACAACCAATATCCTACATGATAATAGAATTTACAAAAATCATTACTCCCACATATCCAATACAAAAAATAAACACACATTCTCAATTATCATAAGAGAAAAACTAAAAAGTACAATAAAAAACAATCGTTACTATGCTGAAATAACAAAAATTGATAGTAAAGAAAGTAGTGGGAAAATAATTTTAAATATTAGAAAGAAAGACAAAGAAATAAATTTTGTATCTGGAAATAAACTATTTGTGTTTGGTACTTTAACCTCAACTCAAAAACCACACAACCCAAATCAATTTGATTATTCTACTTATTTAGAACATAAAAATATTTACGCTCAAATTTATACTTCTTCAGAAAAAATAAAAACTAGCAAAGAAATTCACAAAGACATATACCATTACATCTTCAAGTTCAGAGAAAGAATTATAACAAAACTCAAATCAAATGGATTTAACCATGACGAACTTTCGGTTCTTTCGGCATTAATTTTAGGACAACAACAAGACATTTCTCCCGAGATTCAAAAGGATTATCAATTTGCTGGAGCCGTTCATATTTTATCAGTCTCAGGTATGCATGTAGGCTTTATAATGATTTTCATTTCAATCCTTCTTAGTCCATTACCAAATAATAAAAAATCAAACTTTCTAAAGATCATCATAACATTAATTTCTTTATGGCTATTTTCATTAATTGCAGGACTTTCTCCATCAGTGGTAAGATCGGCAGCTATGTTTAGCTTTGTTACTATTGGTACTATAATAAACAGGCAAAACAATATGTTTCACACCATCATTGTTTCATTATTAATCATCCTTTTAATAGAACCCGGCTTTATCTTTGACATAGGTTTTCAACTGAGCTATTTAGCTTTATTTTATATTATTTGGCTACAACCAATGCTAAAAAGATTATGGACACCTAAAAGTAAAATTACCATCTATTTTTGGGACATTTTAACGGTTTCAATTGCGGCGCAAATAGGCACATTACCACTAAGTATCTATTACTTTCATCAATTTCCTGGCTTATTTTTTATAACAAACTTGGTTTTAGTGCCAATGGTATTTATAATTATGATATTGGGAAGCTTACTAATGCTTTTATCTCTTTTAGATTTTATTCCAATATTTCTCTTAAAAACTGTTGAAATATCAATATTCATAATGAACATTTTTATAAAAGAAGTTGCATCGATAGAATCATTTATACTTAAAAACATACCATTAACATTTACGCTTCTACTTGCCTCTTATCTAGTAATTAGTGCAATTGTTCTACTTTGGAAAAAATTTAATTACACAAGGATACTTGCTGTATTGATTTGTTGCATCATCTTTCAAATTTCATTGATAAGTGCCAATTGGGAATCGAAAAATCAGGACAATTTAATCGTCTTTAATTCTAAGAATAAAAGTGTGTTTGGTTTTAAAAAAGGAAATCAGTTAGAAATCGCCTGCGACACCACAATAACAGAGAATAGTTTTGAAAGAAATACAATCCAATTATACGCAACAGCAAATTATAGTTCAATTACAAAAACAAACTCGATTAAAAATTGCTATTACTATAAAGAGAAAAAAATAATGATTATTGACAAAGAAATCGTTTGTAACTTTATTACAAAAGCAGACATTATCATTATTAGAAATTCCCCAAAAATTAATTTGGATCGATTACTCCAAAAAATAAACCCAGAAATTATAATAGCAGATGCTTCAAACTATAAAAGTTATGTAGTATCATGGAAAGAAAGCTGTAAAAATAAAAATATCCCTTTCCATAGTACTTATGAAAAGGGATATTATAAATTATAATATAAACTTAAGATTTCGCTTTTAAACTTTTAGTCATAGCTTTTTTCTCTTCTTTTGTATAAGGAATAAACTTAGCAATTATTTGATTTGCTCCATCTAACCAAGTTGAAGGCCCTCCTGCAACATATCCAGTACTTCCTAACTGTTCAAAGTTTATTTTTCCATCTTTATCTGTCGCTTTAACAAACCAAACAGTAGGAAATCCTCTAATTGCAAACATTTGTTGCAACTGAGCATTTTGCATTTTTAATTCTTCTGTTTGTTGAACTCTTCTTGGATAGTCCAACTCAACCAAAACCACTTTTTCTTTTGCCCATTTTTCGAATTCTGGTGTTTTGAATACTTCTTTCTGCAAACGAATACACCAACCACACCAATCGCTCCCAGTAAAGAACATGAAAATGGGTTTATTCTCTTTATTAGCAATTTCAACAGCTTCCTTTACATTTGTATGCCACTTTAATGTATCCTCGTTATTATTATTTCTAGCAAAGCTAAAAATCAAAAAAAGAGGTAATATGAACAATAAGTATTTTATTTTTTTCATAATCTTATTTTAAAAACCTTAATAATTCTTCTGGAGTTTTAAAACCGGTTGCCTTTTCTTCAACTTCACCATTTCTGTTAAGAATATAAATTGATGGATAACCTTCAACTTTTAAATATGAAGTCAGTTGATGTGCACTGTTTCTTCCTTTTCTATTAGGATCAAAGTTTGGGTTATTAAAACTTGCTCCTTTATAATTCACTACAGAATTTCCCTCAGCGTTAAATTTAACAGCATAATAATTTCTGTTAATTACTTCAGAAACCTCAGGATGTTGTAATGTATTTGTTTCAAACATTTTACACTGAGAATACCAGTCTGTATATACTTCCATGAAAATAGGCTTAGGATTCTTTTTTTGACGAGCTAAAGCCTCATCAAGAGACATCCATCGTATCTCTTGTGCCTGAACGCTTAATGCTCCTAAAAACAATAATAATCCTAATAGTAACTTTTTCATCATTCAATTTTTATTTTCAATATCTCAAAAACAATGCCGAAAATACAAAATTATTTAACGTCTTGCATTAATTTTCTAACCAATGGTGAAATTGCTATTAATGCAACACCAGCAATCAATGCATACAATCCTAATTGTTGGTAACCATCAGCATAAGTGTTTAATTTTTGAAGGTTCGAAGCATTTTCAGAAGCTTCTGCAATACCTGCTCCCAACAAACCAGCAAAATACTGTCCATATGCACTAGCTAAAAACCACATCCCCATAATTACCGCTTGTGTCTTCTGAGGAGATAATTTGGTCATGGCACTCATCCCGATTGGAGACAAACACAATTCACCAAAAGTAATGATAAACCATCCAAAAGTGAATAAATCTAGCGAAGTTTTCCCATCAGAACCAGCAAAGAATTTGGTATAATAAAAAATCCAAAAACCACCTGCAAGGAATAAAAATCCTAAACCAAATTTAACAACTGTATTGGGTTCTATTTTCTTTTTAGCCATCCATAACCACACCATACCAACTAAAGCTGCAAATGCAATAACAAATAATGAATTTGCTGAATTATTAACTCCGTTAGGGTCTAGTTTAATTCCTAAAACTGTATTATTTAAATTATTAGCTGCAAACAAACTTAGTGAACCTCCGCTCTGTTCAAAGAACGCCCAGAAAAATATTGAGAATATAATAAATACTAAAGCCGCTAACAATTTCATATTTTCTGATCTAGAGAAATTTTTCATCTCATAAAACAAATACAATATTGAAGCAGGCCCAATAATCATCATGAAATAATCTGTATACTCTGTATTGGCAACCATCAAAATAATTACAGGAATAATAGCTAATGAACCAATATATGTAGCAATTTCGAAAATTTTACGCTTTGAATTCTCCAAATGAGATAATGGCGAAAGACCTATTTCTCCTAAACTTTTTTGTGTTTGTGTAAAAGTCAACAAACTCACAATCATAACTATCGAAGCAAATCCGAAAGCATAGTTCCATCTCAGATTTTCAGGAACTAACGAAGACCAAAGGTTTCCGTTAGCAACCGCAATACATATGTAACCTCCTATTAAGGCACCTAAATTCACACCTGCATAAAACAATGAAAATCCTGCATCTCGTCTTACATCTCCATCCTTGTATAATTGTCCTACCATCGAAGATATATTTGGTTTAAAGAAACCAGTACCAACAATGGTAAATGATATCCCTAAAAAGAAAAAGTTTTTAGGATCGATTGCTAGAATAATACTTCCTACAATCATTAGTAGTCCACCCCAAAACAGAGAGCGACGAAGTCCTAAAATTTTATCAGCAAATAAACCACCAATAAAGGTAAATGCATAAACCCAAGCTTGTGTAGCACCATACTGTAAATTAGCAGTAGTTTCATTCATTGTTAACTGACTTACCATAAAAACAGTAAGCATTCCTCTCATTCCGTAGAAGCTAAAACGCTCCCACATTTCACTAAAAAATAAATACCAAAGCTGTTTTGGGTATTTCCCTTTAAAATTTTGAATTTCTTCTATTGTTGTAGACATTGAAGCCAATACTCCAGATAATTTATTACCAATAGACGTTGCTAAAAACCAACCTCCCATCATTAATGACGTAATATTTGTTGGACTTAATTTAGAAACTACAGAAAGACCCATTGGAGATAATAAAAGCTCTCCAATTGTAATCACTCCATAATTAGCGAATAACCACAATACTGAAACTTTTTCTGAACCGTTTTGACCAGCTTTTACTGCCAAAACCATTACTAGTACTGATAATGCAGAAATCAATAATCCGAAAGCAATTTTTGTAGGCGTTGAAGGTTCTTTTTGGCGACTTCTTAAATAAGTAAAGAAAGCCACAATCAAAGGTGTTAATACAATCACCCAAAACGGATTTATAGATTGACTTAGATTAGATGCCCAAACAGAAACTTTAGCTCCCTCAGCAGGCAATTTATCTTTTGCGACATTTCTAAAGTACAACGGATAGTTAACTTCCTTAATTACTTCTCCATCTTTTTTCTGGATTCTAAAAGCTTGATCATATAACGCAACCGAATCCTTTTTGTATTCTAATTCTTTGGTTAAATAAATATTATCTGTAACAGTTTTTGTAATTCCTGCCACTTCTCTGTCAGTATATTTATCACCCCAGTTATTCAAGGCAGAACCGTTCAATTTGAAAACTGCCCAAAACAATATAACTACAGCAAAAATAGCTAATAAAGCACCTATAGGTTTCTTATCGTCTTCTTTTGCTTTGAAATATAAACTTGAATAAAAAAGCACTACAGGAATACAAGCAAAAATAAAAGCATCAGTACTATCAGAACCAAAAATAAACGCATCCGGATTTGCATCAGAAGCCACTCCTTTTAATAACCAACCAATAACACCAAAAACAACTGAAGGGACTAAAATAAACATTACAATTTTCCAGAAAGGCATATCTCCTGGTTGAACTCCTTTTTTATTGGTTTTATCTCCATAATGTTTTGTCCCTAAAACAAAAACAATTACTCCAATGAACATCCCTACTCCGGCTACAGAAAATGCAGCTGCCCATCCAAATAAATTCTCGAAAACCGCTCCAAAGAAATTACAGATAAATGCACCCACATTAATACCCATGTAGAAAATATTGTATCCCTCGTCTTTCTTGGCCTTATATTGATCTTCATTATAAAAATTCCCTAAAAGTGTAGAAATATTAGGCTTGAAAAAACCGTTACCTATAATAACAAGAGTCATTGCAATATAAAGAATCGATTTACTGTGAATTCCCATCATAAGATAACCAGCTCCCATCATCAACCCTCCTAAAACAATAGATGATTTGTAACCTAAATATCTATCAGCTACTAATCCTCCAATAAAAGGTGTCAAGAAAACTAAAGCGATGAAAGTTCCATATAAGTCAGATGCTTCACTTTCGGTCATGGCAAAGCCGGTTTCCACATCTTTAAGGTAAAGTGTAAAAATTCCAATCATCAAGTAATATCCAAAACGCTCCCACATTTCAGATAAAAACAAAAAAGGCAAAGCCTTAGGGTGTGATTTCCACATAATCTATATTCTATTTGGTATTTATAAAAAAAGCCTGCAACACATGGTTACAGGCTTGAAAGATATAAAAATATTTTTTAATGGAATTATCTCACTCCATGCATCATCTTTTTCAATTTTGGTGTTAAAGCAAATAAAATAATAGATGCAATACCACACAACACAACGAATACCATGAAAAATTCATATAAATTGTGAATTTCAAAACCAGCAAATACTGGGTTTGTAGCACTAATTTGATTATCAGACAACAATTTCAACTGCTCAGCTGTTGGAGTAACCGTTTTATCTAACACTCCTTGTAAATCTATTCCCAATTCTTGTGCCTTTTTGAACTTATCTCCAGTTGCTGGTAAAATTGAACCTAAAGTTCCAGACAAAGCATAACCAGCAGCATTAGAAATAAAGAACACTCCATAAGCTAAAGAAGCAAAACGTTTAGGTGATAATTTACCTACTAATGACAATCCAATTGGTGATAAACATAATTCACCAAAAGTTTGGATTAAGTATAGTAAAATTAACCAATAGATGGCTAACAACCCACTATTCCCCAAATCTTTTACATTGTGAGCAATGATAAAATAACTCAAAGCAATCAATGCTAAACCGAAAGCTTGTTTTACAGTGGATATTGGTTCTTTATCAGCAGCTCTTAATTTATCCCACAATAAACTAAATGGGAATGCAAACATTACAACGAATAATCCGTTAAAAATTTGCACCATAGAAGGGGGCATATTCCATCCGAAGAAATTACGATCTGTCTGATTATCTGCGATGAAAGTCAAAGAAGAACCTGCTTGCTCAAATGCTGCCCAAAAGAAAATAATAAAGAATGACATAATGTAGATTACCCAAATACGTTGTGTTTCTACTTTTGTCAAAGTTTTATCTAAAAGAATTAGTAATGCTAATGAAATACCACTTGAATAAATTATAGGGTAAATTATAGTTTTAACCACATTGTCTCCTTCAGTTGTATAATGAAAAGCAAAAAACAAAGCTACAAATACCGCTACTGCAGTAAAAATTGAAGTCATTGTAAAATGAGCTTTTTGAGACTCCCCTTCTTCATAATCACCTGCATCATTTCCTGATGGTAAACCTCCAATTGGTTTTCCTTCAGGAGTAACAACATATTTATTTTTCAACACGAAGAAAACTGCAGTACCAATCATCATCGCGATTGCAGCAGCTAAGAATCCCCATTTAAAAGCGTGGATATCTCTAATACCACCAGCATCTTTCACATCTCCAACAAATGGACAAATAAACTGCCCTAAGAAAGCACCAATATTAATACCCATGTAGAAAATAGTAAATGCTGTATCTAACTTAGTTTTTTCTTGTTTTGGATACAAACTTCCAACCATCGAAGAAATGTTAGGTTTGAAAAATCCGTTACCAAAAATAATTATCCCTAATGCAGTCCACATTAACGTGTTTGCTAAGCCTAAATTTGTACCAAAAACACTTGCACTAAAAAACAACAACAACTGACCAATCGCCATCATTGTTCCTCCTAATAAAATACAATTTCTGTTTCCAAAGAAACGATCTGAGATAAATCCACCTAATAATGGTGTCAAATAACATAATCCTAAGAAACCACCATAAATTAATGAAGCATCTGCCTCTTTCATCATTAGTGAATTTACCATGAACAATGTTAAAATTGCTCTCATTCCGTAGAAATTGAAACGCTCCCACATTTCGGTTCCAAATAACACCCACAATCCTTTAGGATGTCCTTGTTTTGCTGTTTCGCTCATTTTATAGTTTTTGGTTAGTAATATTTAAATTAAAGTTTCTCTTTAATAAAATTCGTCATTTTAGTGTATAACTGTAAACGTGTTTTCCCTCCAAAAATACCATGATTTTTATCTGGATAAATCGCCCAATCAAATTGTTTGTTAGCTTGCACTAAAGCTTCAATCATTTTCATGGTATTTTGCACATGCACATTATCATCTGCCGTTCCATGAATTAATAAAAAGTTTCCTTTTAATTTACTCACATGGTTTATTGGCGAGTTATTATCATAACCACTTGCATTTTCCTGAGGCGTTTGCATATAACGCTCAGTATAAATACTATCATAATATCTCCAAGACGTAACTGGCGCTACAGCAATCGCTGTTTTGAACACATCAGCACCTTGGAAAATACAGTTTGATGCCATAAATCCTCCATACGACCAGCCAAATATACCAATTCTAGATTTATCTACGTAAGAATACGTACCAAATACCTTTGCAGCATCAATTTGATCTTCTACTTCAAATTTACCAAGCTCTTTTTGAGTACATTTTTTGAAATCTGCTCCTTTAAAACCAGTTCCTCTACCATCAACACACGCTACAATATATCCTTGTTGCGTTAGCATCATGAACCAATAATCATCTGTTGCATTCCAAGCATTGTCAACTTGCTGAGAACCAGGTCCTGAATATTGATACATAAACACAGGATATTTTTTATTAGCATCAAAATCTTTTGGCTTTATCATCCAAGCATTTAATTTATGCCCTTTTTCTGTAGTCAATTCAAAAAATTCTTTTGAAGGTAAATTATAAGCTGTTAATTTCTCTTCTAGTTTCTCATTAGAAGCAATAACTTTTACTTCTTTACCTGATTTAGTTTCTAACAGCGTGTACTTCGGTGCATTTTTAGCACTTGAGAATGAATTAATGAAATATTGGAAATTAGGGCTAAAAGTAGCAGCATTAGTTCCTGTCTGAACAGTCAAACGTTTTTTACCACTACCATCTAGTTTTATTGCATAAACATCACGATTGATTGATCCATTTTCAACTGACTGATAATAAATCATTCCATTTTTCTCATCAAAACCATAATAGTTAGTTACTTCCCAAGCTCCTTTAGTAATTTGCTTTTTCAACTTACCAGTTTTGTCGTAATGGTAAATATGATTGTAACCATCTTTTTCTGAAGTCCAAATAAAACTATTATCTTTTAAGAAAGTCAAGTTGTCAGTCACATCAACATATGCTTTGTCTTTTTCATTCAAAACTACTTTTGTTGCTCCTGAATTTCCATCAACAAACAATAAATCTAAATTATCCTGGTGACGATTTAATACTTGAGCAGATAAAGTATTAGCTTCATTTGTCCACTCTATTCTAGCAATATAAAAATCGTTGTACTTATCTAAATTGATTTTTTTAGTAGTTCCTGTTTTTACATCATAAACATGTAACGAAACAATTGCATTTTTCTCTCCTGCTTTTGGATACTTGAAAACATTTTGTGTAGGATACAATCCTTCATTATACATATCCATTGAGAATTGAGGTACTTCTGTTTCATCAAAACGAATAAAAGCAATTTTATCAGACCCTAAATTCCAATCATATGCTCTTACAAAAGAAAACTCCTCTTCATACACCCAATCAGTAACACCATTTATGATGCTGTTCTTTTTCCCGTTAGTTGTAATTTGAGTATGCTTTTTTGAAGCTATATCATAAACATATAAATTGTTTTGGTACACATATCCAATTTTTGAACCATCAGGCGAAAAAGTAGGCTCTTGTACTTTGTAATCAGCTAACTTTGTTAATGACTTCGTTGCGATATCATAAATAAAAAAATCAGCAACAAACGAATGACGGAAAATTTGGTCGCTGTTATTAGCAATCAATAATTTTTTTTCATCTTTACTAAAAGTATAAGAATCTACACCTTGAAGTGCTACAAAATCTTTACTGTCAAGTAAAGTTGCAACTTTATTTAAAGTAGCAAAATCATACAAATTAATTTGGGCAGATTTAGAAGCTCTGTCAAAATCCAAAACCGTGTATTGATTTGTGTTTTTCATGGCTTCAAGAGCAGTCATTCCTTGTGCTCTAAAAGCTCCTGTCCAAATCTCATCTAAAGTTAATTGCTTTTGAGCCAACATTGAAATTGAAGCTAAAAGCAATACAAAAACGGAAGTAATTTTATTTTTCATTATCGAATTGATGATTAATGGCCCAATTTTAAGGAAAAAAACCGAAACAAAGGCTTATTTTTTTGTTAAATACATATTCCAAGTCAATTCTCCTATCCAATTCAATGAGTAAATTCTATCTTTGCAACTGTAAAAAGAATATAAAATGACCAAAGCAGTTAGCGGATTTTCGAAATTAACGAAAGAAGAAAAAATCAACTGGATCGTTGAAACACATTTTTCAAATGCAGTAGAAGCAAAAAATATCATCAAACAATATTGGAACGATGATTTGGCATTACAAAAACTTCATGACGAATTTATTGAAAACACAATAACCAATTTTTACCTACCATTAGGTGTTGCCCCTAATTTTACAATCAACGGAAAAAATTATACAATCCCTTTTGCTGTTGAAGAAAGCTCTGTGGTTGCAGCAGCAAGTAAAGCAGCTAAATTTTGGGGAAATCGCGGCGGATTTAAAACAACCATTATCAATACAGAAAAAATTGGTCAGGTTCATTTTATTTACAAAGGTGACAAGCAAAAATTAGAACAGTTTTTTATAGAAACAAAACCTAAATTCTTTACTGAAACAGAAAGCATTACTAAAAACATGCAAAAACGTGGTGGTGGTATAATAGATATCGAACTTCGCGATAAAACTTCCGATTTAGAGAATTACTTCCAACTTCACGCCACCTTTGAAACTAAAGATTCAATGGGGGCCAACTTTATCAATTCCTGTTTGGAACAATTTGCCAAAACATTAAAAGATAAAGCACATGATTATATTTCTTTTACTGAAGAAGAAAAAAACATTACTGTGGTAATGAGTATTTTATCCAATTACGTCCCTAATTGTTTGGTTCGTGCGGAAGTTTCATGTAAAGTAGAAGAACTGGCCGAAAAACATATTGAAAATCCACAAGAATTTGCTGAAAAGTTTGTACAGGCTGTTCGCATTGCCGAAATAGAGCCTTACAGAGCAGTTACCCACAACAAAGGCATCATGAACGGAATTGACGCTGTTGTTATTGCTACTGGCAACGATTTTAGAGCGGTAGAAGCAGGTGTTCATGCTTATGCATCACGCGAAGGAAAATATTCAAGTTTATCTCATGCTAAAATAGAAAATGGTGTTTTCACTTTTTGGATGGAGATTCCATTAGCATTAGGAACTGTAGGCGGATTAACCAGTTTACATCCGTTGGTAAAAGTAGCTTTGGAAATGTTAGAAAAACCAAGCGCACAAGAATTGATGCAAATTGTAGCTGTTGCCGGATTAGCACAAAATTTTGCTGCTTTACGTAGTTTAACTACAACAGGTATTCAACAAGGACACATGAAAATGCACTTGATGAATATTTTAAATCAGTTTAATGCTAATGAAGAAGAACGCAAACAGGTAGTAAAACACTTTGAGAAAAATACGGTAACTCATAGTGCAGTTGTAGATTATTTGACTGAAATAAGAAAATAGTTTTGAAACAAACCTTTTACAGTAACGGTAAACTTTTAATCACAGGAGAATATGTAGTACTTGATGGTGCAAAAGCATTGGCTCTACCCACTAAGTATGGTCAAAATTTAATAGTTGAGACTAATAATTCTTCAATTATAGAATGGAAAAGTTTTGATAGTGACGGAAGTATTTGGTTTGAAAGCGAATTCAATCTAGAAGATATTTTACAAAAAAGAAAATTTGAAGACAATAAGATCAAAACGACTTTGATTGAAATATTATATCATTCCCTTTTGTTAAATCCAAACTCTTTAAAAACCAATACAGGTTACAAAATCTCAACTGAATTAACTTTCCCTAAATTTTGGGGATTAGGAACATCTTCCACCCTAATAAACAATATTGCTCAGTGGTTGCAAATTGATGCATTTACATTGCTTAAAAACAGTTTTGGAGGCAGTGGATATGATATTGCTTGTGCTCAAAACGATACACCAATTATTTATAGGTTAGAAAACAATATTCCAACAATCACTCCAATAGATTTTAAACCTGATTTTAGAGAAAAGATATTTTTTGTATATCTAAATCAAAAACAAAACAGCAGAACTGCAATTGCAAATTATTACAACAAACAAAATAATATACAAAAAGTAATTCCTATTATTAATTCAATAACTGAAAAAGTTATTTCTGCAATAGACGCCAAAACTTTTGCAATGGAATTAAAGAAGCATGAAGTTGAAATGAGTAATGTTTTGGAATCACAAACTATTCAAGAAGCTTTGTTTTCTGATTTTGATGGACATGTGTTTATATCCTACCAATAGATTTTCTTCATTTGCCTTATCGATAGATATACATTCAAAATCTTATCGATGGAATAATAAAAAGTCTTGGAGCTTGGGGTGGAGATTTTGTATTAGCCATTTCAAAAGAGAATCCAACTACTTATTTTAAAGAAAAAGGTTATAACACAATAGTTCCATACAAGGATATGATTTTGTAAAAAATAATATAAAAAAGGCCTCGCAATGCGAGGCCTTTTTTATATAGTGTAATCAATGATTAATTGAATTCAGCTCTATTATCTTCGATTTCAGCATTCTTTCTTAAAGAACTATAAACTCTTCCAGCTGCAGAACCTTTAGACTGTGAATTTACTCTTGTAACCACATCTTTGTAATCTTTAACAGCAGGTGCTTTTGTAGTAGATTTTACTTTAATTTTGAAAACTCCTGAATTACCAGCAATTGTTTGAGAAACAACCCCAGGTTTTAATGAAAAAGCAGTTCCTACAACTTTTTGCTCAGGACCAATAGTTTCAATAAATGAACCAGCAGCAGCAACATCTTTAGCTTCTTTTATTGGAGAACCTGTAGCTTTAGAAACAGCTTCTAAAGTAGTACCTGTCATTTTAGCTTCAATTAATTTAGCTTTTTTCTCATTTCTTAATTTCATACCAAATGCATTTTTTGCATCTTCAATTGGCATTAATCCTTCAGCATTAACTTTCTTTAAACGAGCAACTACACTTCCTACTTTAGTATTAAATCTTTTGATTTCACCTTCTTTAGCTCCAAATGCCCAACGAACAATTTCTCTTTGATCACCAATTCCTTGAATATTCTCATCTAAAGCTAATACTTTTGCAAGTGGAGCAATAGTTAATTTATTTTCTTTTGCTGCAGTAGCGAAGTCTTTTTCATTAGCAGCCATTTCAAACTTAGTTGCTTTTGTAAATACTGCATCACTAGTAGCTTCTGAAGGTATGATTTTTTGAGCAATAGTTGCTAAACGAATTCCGTCTTGTTTGTCAGTTACATTGATAATGTGGAAACCAAATTCTGTTTCTACTAAACCAATTTTTCCAACTGGATTTCCAAAAACAAAGTTTTCGAAGTTCTTAGTCATTTGTCCTTTTGAAAAATAACCTAAGTCTCCACCTTGCTGTTTTGAAGAATCATCAGAATTTGTAAATGCCAACATTGCAAATGATCCAGGATTAGCTTGAGCTTGAGCTAATAACTCGATAGCTTTTGCTTTCGCTTCTTCTTTAGTTCTTGTAGCTTGAGATCTAGCCGCTCCTTTATAAGCTAATAAAATATGACTAGCCTTAGCATTGATTCCTGATTTTTTACCTAATGATTTAGAAATACAGTAGTAATCTCCAAACATATAAGGACCATAAGTTCCTCCTTGAGGTGTATTAAAAATCGCTTCAGCATGCTCAACAGGTAAATCTTTTTTAGCGATATATGTAGAATCGTATTTAATATCTGAATTAGTGTTTACAAAGTCAATAACATTTGTTGTGTTACGGAAACCAGCTACAGTATCATTTTTACCTGTAGCAGCATTATAAACAACAGAAGAGTTCATTAAAGCATTAACTTTATCTTTTACCGCTTTTTCATCTTCAGCAGATGGTTTGTCTTCAATTAAAACGAATTCAATTTCACGAGATTCTTCAGCTTTATACTTTTTCTCATTCTTCTTCATGTAAGCAAGAACTTCATCATCTGTCAATTCTACTTTCTTATCATCAATTGTACTATAAGGAACAGAAACTAGGTCGAAAGTAACTTTGTTGTTTTCTAATTCGTAATTAAATTTTCCTTCAGCTTGAGTAGTATAAAAACCTGATTTCACCATTGTATTATACATTTGCTCAACTGCAAATTGTGACAATGATTTTTCGTAAGCTAACCATTGTTGCCATCTTTCTGGTGATGAATTCTTTATTGAACCAATAAATTCGTTAAACTTAGCTTTATCAAATTTACCTGCAGCATTTAAAAATTGAGGATTTTGTGCAAATTGAGGATCTTCTTTGATAATATTAATCAATTGATCGTCTCCTAAACGCAATCCTAATTTTTCATATTGTCCTTCAAGTAAAACTCTTCTAACTTCTTGCTCCCAAACACCGTTAGTAGCTTGCATCATAGTTACACCTTGTTGACTTTTTTGTGCATTATCAACTTTAATTCTAAAGTCTTCGAAAGGAATATCAACACCATTAATGGTACCTGCATTTCTCGTTCCTGTCCCAAAACCTTTATTTTCTATTAAAGCACCAATAATAAAAGCAAAAAGTGATAATCCCACAATTGCAATTACTAGTAATGAACGCTGTCTAATTTTAGATAAAACTGCCATTATATTATAATATTTTTTTATTCAGTGGGCGAAAATACAATTATCTGTGAAATAATAAAAGATGTTCGCATTTATTTTAAAAGAAAGTTTAAATTTTTATTGATTCTTGTTTCTGTCTTCGAATTTTTTAGCAAATTTTTTTCTAAAGAAAAACATCCCAACTGCCATAAGTGCTAAAAGAAGACTTAAATAGGCTTGATTTCTATTTGAGTCGAATTTTGAAATTCCATCATATATAAAAAATGCCGCAGCTAATAAATATGCGTATTGTGTGTATTTTAAATAATTCATTTTTAAGTTTTTAAAGGCTATATACTCCGTTAATTTTTTGTGTATCTAAGTGTTTGAAGTCCTTACTAAAATCTATTCCTTCACCATTAATAACATTCCCTTTGTCAGTGAATTTATAATTCTTTTGTGTAAAGAACCATTCGTTTTTTTGATCGTAATACAATTGTTCTGTTTCCAATTTTTTACCATCATGTGTTGTTATAGTAACCTGGCCTCGTAAATCTATAAGATTAGAAACCGAATAAGAAATCGCATAATTTGAAGTTACAAAACTTTGATTTCCTTTTTCATCGTAAATGGTAACTTTAATTCCTTTCGGAAATTCTGTGTAAGGAAATTCGAGATGTGAATAATCCAACATTTGCGGCGATACTAAAACCGCTTTTATTTTCCCAGAATCGGTGTATTTCAAATCAAAATCTTGAGCCTCCCCTACTGGATTTAATTCGGTAATATTAATTTTTCTAACCTCGTTAAAATTACTTTCACAAGAAATAAAAAAAAGTGTTGCAACCAAAGGAAGCATCACTTTTCTAAATATAATTTTAAACAAAGTCAATTGCATTTATTAATCGTATTTGCGTTTCATGAACCATCTATCGTTGAACGACAATCCTATAGAAAATCCTGTATAATTTTCTTGGATAAGATTAGAACTGATAGTTCCTCTTTTACCAAGTTCAACACCTAAGTTGATATTTGAATACCCTGCTCCAACAGGAAAACCAAATCCAAATGTTGCCGCTCTATCTTTTATAGACTCAGAATTAATTACCAATCCTGTATTTTCATAACGAAGACCCGCTCTATAAGCAACTTTTTTAAAATACCCCGAAATTGAATTAAACTTTGGAATATAATATCCTCCCATTGAAATTTTTACAGCATTTTCATAAGATGCATTTTCTACAACAACATTAGAATAATCTCCTTTTCCTTGAAAACTAGACTCTAAACTCACGAACCATTTTTTATCTTTTCCAATACCTGAACCTAAAGTAAATTTAGAAGGGAGTTTCACTTTAGAATCTTCAACATACAAATCTTGCTCTTCCCAAATTCTTTCTGTACCAGAATTACTGTATGTAATCTTTGCAAGTTTTCTAGTATTATCTGAATTAAGAGTTGAAGTAGGTGTAAATGCTAAAGCTGAAACAAAATCATATTCCTTAATTTTTGTTTTATATGTCGCTCCAAGTGTAAAAGCCAAACCACTCATTTTAGAATTGTTTAACTCTCTACTTCCGAACTGTACATCAGGTTTAAACTCTGCAACACTTGATTCAATTTCACCAAAATTATAAGCAACATTCAATCCTAAACTTAATTTTGAAGTAGCTTGATATGATCCCGCAACAAAAAATCTATTTATCCCTCCATCTCCATTATATCTTTTTGCAGAACCTGAAGCTTCTTTAAAAATTTTGAATCCAACAGAAGTATACGGCATAAGACCTAAACTCAACCCAAATTTACCCGCAGGAAAAGCCATAGCTAAATAATCAAATGAAGTCCTTTGTGCCTTTTCTTCAGCAGAAGAAGTTTTTAACTTGCTAGGTAAAAATGTCCCAGCAGCAGTAAAAGTAGTTAATTTTAAAGATGAAAGTGTGGCTGGATTTTGCAAGTTTATATGAATACTATCACTTAAAACTCCTACACCACCCATTGATCTATTCTCGACAGAACCTTTAAACTTCACTTCTCCTATACCATAAAATGAGTATGGAGACGCAGTACCTTCTTGAGCAAATGTATGTAACGAAAGTAACATTAAGCTACTTAATAAAATCTTTTTAATCATTGTTGATTTGATATTGATATAAACTATTCAAACTTTCTAGTAAAAAATTTGAATTGGCAAATATGGTATTTTTTAATCGTTTAGCCAAAAAATTAGCGTCCCCTCCCGTTAAAATTATGATAAAGTTTTCATTTTTAGCCCTCAAACTATCAATATAACCATCTATTTCAAAAGTTAACCCATTTACAACTCCTGAATGCATAGATTGTTGTGTCGAATTACCAACCACTTCAGTTGGCTCTTCAAGTTTTAACAATGGTAGTTTTGCAGTATAATTATGCATTGCTTCATATCGTAGACGTAAACCTGGAGATATTGCGCCTCCATAATACACATTTTGATTATCTACAAAATCGTAAGTAACACAGGTCCCAGCATCAATTATGAGCTTATTATGTTCAGGAAATTGCAAAGCGGCTCCTGCCGCTAGAACAACCCTATCGATTCCTAATGTTGTTGGAGTAGCATACTTATTTACAAAAGGCAATACTTTTTCCCTATCTATAAAGTAAATTTTGACTCTCTCAGAAAAGGCTCCAAGCTGCTCTTTTTCTAATTTTCCTACAGATGCAATTACTAAAACAGAAATTTTTTTAAATTTTTTTAAAATATTTTCGACTGAAATTTGAAAATCACAAAGGCCAAAAACTCCTTTTTCAATTAATGTATTTTCCTCAAAAACAGCACTTTTAATTTGGGTGTTCCCAACATCTATAGTCAAAATCATAGCTCGAATTATTGATTGGGCTAAGGTACAAATAGATTTTTTTAAAAAATTGTTTTGGATAAATGAAAAATGGTTCTATATTTGCACCCGCAATCAACAAGCAGAAATGCTTAACTGAAAGCAACCAAAGGTGCCTTAGCTCAGTTGGTAGAGCAACGGACTGAAAATCCGTGTGTCCCTGGTTCGATTCCTGGAGGCACCACCTTAAAAAAACCCACTCAATGAGTGGGTTTTTTGTTTTTTATATCATCTACAAAAAGTTATTCCATAAAAAAGACCACATTGAGTGGTCTTTTAATTTTACTTTTTAATCCAATCGTTAATTTTCTTCTCTAATAATGCCAATGGCATTACGCCCGATTCTAACACTTTTTGATGAAAAACTTTAATATCAAACTTATCTTTCATAGCATTTTCAGCTTTTTTACGAAGTTCAATAATTTTAAGTTGTCCAATTTTATACGATAATGCTTGACCAGGAATTGCCATATATCTTTCAACTTCAGAAATGATACTTGCTTCACTTTCTGCTTCGTTTTCTAATGAATATTTAATTGCCTGCTCACGTGTCCATCCTTTAGAATGTAAGCCTGTATCTACCACTAAACATTCCAAAATATTGATAAGGATCTTTATACAACCCTAATTCTTTTCCTAAACTTTCTGTATAAAGCGCCCAACCTTCGCCATAGGCTCCAAACCAATTGAATTTTCTAAAATCAGGTAACTCTTGATTTTCCTGTTGCAAAGAAATTTGAAAATGATGCCCAGGAATGGCTTCATGCAAGAATAAATCTTCGTCACCATAATAATTATACTTTGCCACATCTGGAATTGGAACATAAAAAATCCCAGGACGTGAACCATCTGCAGCCCCTTGAATATATTCAGCACTTGCAGTTTTTTCTCTAAAAGCTTCTACTCTTCTTATTTCAAAAGGAGTTTTTGGCTGAAGTGAAAAAAGCTTATCTACATTTGGCTTTATTTTTTTATGAATGGCCTCAAAGTTTGCAATAACCTCCTCAGGTTTTTTAAAAGGCATTAGTTCTTTCTTGTTTCTTACATAATCAAAAAATTCAACTATAGTTCCTTTAAAACCAACTTGTGCTTTCACTTTTTCCATTTCGGCTTTTAAGCGCGCTACTTCACTTAATCCTAACTCATGAATTTCTTCAGGAGTTTTAGTTGTTGTAGTCCATTGTTTAGCATATACTGAATATAATTCCTTACCTCCTGGAATACTACCTATACCACTTGTACTTCTAGATGCTGGCAAATATTCGTTTTTCAAGAAATCTACCATCTTTTTATACTGAGGCATCAACTTTTCATTAATCATTGCCTTATAATCGTTTTTTAAAGACGATTTAACATCAGCAGACAAATCATTTGGCAAACTTTTGATTGTGGAATAAAAAATATTATCCTCTATTTTAGGGGTTATTTGCTCTTCAAATTGTGGAATCAACTTTACAGTTAATGCTTTAGGAAGTACCATTTTTTTAGCCATCCCTTTTTTCATATAAACCATTGCAGAATCTATCCAAACGCTATAAGCATCTAATCTTTTCAAGAAATTTCGATAATCTTTTTCTGTTTTGAAAGGCTGCGCTGCTGTTCCGCTGGCGAATTGGGTCATAGTAAGATGTGTCCCCCAAAACTGATGTATTGGCATCAAATTAGCATCAGTTTTCAGCAAATCCTTCCCAACCGCTGTTTCCCATTTGATAATTTCGTAGCTGATTTTTTCCTCAGGAGTTAAACTTTCTGAATCTATTGTTTCCAATTGTGATTCATATTTATCATAAAATTTAGCCTGTTTTTTTCGATACGAATCGGTCATTTCAAATACAAACTGGTCATTAAATTCATTTTGACCATTAAGCGTCGCATTAAGAGGCTCTAATTCGTTTTTCTCTTTAAAATAGTTTTTTGTTACTGCAGCAAAATCTTCTGCTTTGGTTTCTTTTTTACAACTAGCAAACACAAAGGGAAGTGCTGCCGATAAAAGAATTACTTTTTTCATAGTTTTAGATTAGGATGATTGATAGTAAATCTAATAAAATTGGTTGGTTTTAAAATAAAGAAGCCTTTAAACTTAACATTTTATTTAGGTTTAAAGGCTTTTGATTTATCCATGGTACACTCTTGAAGCTATAATTTTTCCGTCTCTTACCTCAAGGACTTCAGCTACCAGCATATCTTCTTCTCCCTCTACTTGTCTGATATATTCCATAAAAACAC
>CAMLKV010000002.1 GCA_946480635.1 uncultured Flavobacterium sp. | reverse complement strand
TTAATCCTAGAGTCACCAAAACCACCTCCTGATTTAGTAGCATAAACCGAAGGTGTATTAGCTAACATTTCTGGAAACTCTTGATTCCCTAGTTTTTCTTTAATTTCTGAAGCTTTAATAGTTGAAACCGCAACTGGCGTTTTTCTATCTTTTGCAACGTCAATTACTGTAGAAGTAATAACTACTTCTCCTAATACGTTCCCTTCGTCAGTTAAAACGATAGTTCCAAGATCTGCTTGGCCATTAACAATTGTAAAAGGAATGGTTTTTGAAGTAAAACCTAAAAAAGAAACCACAACATTTCCTTTTGATGTTGTTGCATTTAGAGTAAAAGATCCATCGAAACTTGTAGAAGTTCCACTAGAAGTTCCTTCGATAACAACATTTGCCCCTGGAAGAGCCCCGCTGTTATCTTGAATAATTCCTGAAATTTTTCCTTGAGCAAATACAGTTGTAATACTTAAGAAAAAGAAAGCTGTTAAGAGCCATTTTTTCATGTTCATCATTGTGTTATTTAATTTTTTGTTTGGAGCAAAATTCACACAAATTTTTCAGCTCAATGTTAATTTAATGTTAACATTATGCATGCATATGAAGTAGTTAAAAAAGGCTTTGTTAACTAATTATCAACGATTAAGATTGTTTTTTAGATAAAATATTGAATAGTTAAGCTTTAACGATTTTTTTGATAATAATTTAGCAAAAAGCTTGTTGAGGAATCATGATTTTTTATTACAGAATTATTAATTTCTGCTAAAATAGAATTAGCCAATTGCTTTCCTAATTCGACACCCCATTGATCATAACTAAATATGTTCCAGATAATTCCTTGCACGAAAATTTTATGCTCGTACATAGAAATTAGAGAACCCAAAGTTTCTGGAGTTAGTGATTTAATCAGTATTGTATTTGTTGGTTTATCTCCTGAAAAGACTTTATAAGGCAGTAAAAAATCTGCTTGTTCGCCCTTTATATCTTGCTTAACAAATTCCTCTTTAACTTGTGCTTCGGTTTTACCATTTAACAGCGCTTCTGTTTGAGCAAAAAAATTAGACATTAACTTGTTGTGGTGATTTTCATCACCAAATAGAGGTTTTACAAATCCAATAAAGTCAGTTGGGATTAGTTTAGTTCCTTGATGTATTAATTGAAAAAACGCTTTCAGCATCAAAGAAATTATTATACCAAATACTCAACAATGCCAATACTACTGGAATATTTTTATCGAAAGACTCATTTCTAAAATGCAAATCCATCTTGTTTGCTCCAGATAAAAGTTGATCAAAATTATCAAAACCAACTGATAAACTTATTGTAAGACCAACAGCACTCCATAATGAGAATCGGCCACCAACCCAGTCCCACATTGGGAACACATTATTGGCATCAATACCAAATTCAGTTACTTTACTAATATTAGTTGAAACTGCGACAAAATGTTTAGCAATATCTTCTTGCTTAGCTGATTGCAAGAACCAAGATCGAATTGTTTCGGCATTTGTCAAGGTTTCCTGAGTAGTAAACGTTTTAGAAACCACTACAAACAAAGTAGTCTCAGGATTTATTTTTTTTAGAATTTCGTTTACATGATCTCCATCGATATTAGAAACAAAATGTACATTTAAATGATTTTTATAAAACTGCAAAGCTTCAACAACCATTGCAGGGCCAAGGTCTGAACCTCCAATTCCTATATTTACAATATCTGTAAAAGACTTGTTAGTAAAGCCCTTTCTCTCACCAGTAATTATTTGATTGGTAAAAGATTTTATCTTGTTCTTAACCTCAAAAACTTCGGGAACTACGTTTTTACCATCAACTAAAAAAATATCTGATTCTTTGGCTCTAAGAGCTGTATGAAGCACCGAACGATTTTCGGTTTGATTAATAATATCTCCAGAAAAATAACTTTTAATTGCTTTTTCTAAACGAGTTTCCTCGGCTAATTCAAGTAATAAGTCGATAGTCTTTGAATTGATCTTATTTTTAGAATAATCAACTAGAAAATCCTCCCATTGTATATGAAACTTCTGTGCTCTTTCAGAATCGGATGCAAACATTTCCTGCATAGGAATACAAGCAATTTCAGCATGATGTTCTTTTAACTTTTTCCAAGCTGAAGTTTGAGTAGGATTTACTGATGGTAACGACATACTTTAATTTTTATCAATTAAATAAACAACGAAGTTACAATTTTGATTTTGATAAATCATCAATAAAATCAATATACTAGCGAGTTTTTTTACGAAAACGTTATAGTTTTGTTTGGATGAATTCAACACTAAAAATAAAATTATTTTAACGCAGCTACACTATCCAATTCTCTTTTTAATGGAGTCATAAAAGAAATAAACTTAGGAAGGTTCTTTTTATCCATAGGTGCCGAATTAGGAAGTTTCAACTTTAAAGCATCTACTTGTTTGCCATTTTTCCAGAATCGGTAACAAACATGTGGTCCAGTAGCTAAACCAGTGCTTCCGACCTTACCAATAATTTGACCTTGTCGAACATGTTGCCCTTTTCTAACTAAAATTTTAGACATATGTAAATACTGAGTAGAATAGGTTCTATCATGTTTTACCTTAACATGGTTTCCATTTCCTGCAGAATATCCGGCCAGCTCGACCACTCCATTTGCTGTAGACATAATTGGTGTGCCATGTGGCGCAGCATAATCTGTTCCGTTATGAGGTTTGAAAAACTTCTGAACTGGATGATATCTTCTTTTGGAGAATCTAGATGTAATATTAATCGTTTTTAAAGGTGCTTTCAAGAAGAAATTTTTCAGGGCTTTTCCTTCTTCATCATAATAATCAACTTTTTTGTCAGAAGCATTTTGTTTAAACGGAAAGGCATAAATCTTTTTCCCTTTATACTCGAAGAAAGCACATTCTAAGGAATCTACACCATCATAAATAGTATCGTTAATGTATCTTTCTGTAAAAGTAACCGCGAACTTGTCCCCTTTTTGAGATTTAAAAAAGTCAATAGACCATTTAAAAACACTTGTTAACTGTGCGGATAAAGAAGCTGCAACACCTTCATTTTTAAGAGTTTCTGAAAGTGAACCATTTAACTCCCCAGCAACAGTTCTTCTTTTAAATGTTACTGGTTTTAATTTTTTTGAAGCTTTAACTATTGAATCATTAAAATCAATTACATAATATGTTAATTGATCAGGCTGATAGATAAAATATTGAAGTCTTTTTGATTTATCTTTTGAAAGAAGCATTGTGTAAGGCTTACCCAATCTCACTATTCTGACATTGAACGTATCTTTTACTTTTGCAATTACATCATAAACTTGTTTCCCGTTTAGATTTTGCTTTTCTATAATACTTCCGAAAGTATCGTCTTTTCTAATGGTGTCTGTAACAACCTTGAAATCGTTTAATTTAAAACCAAAATCATATCTAATTGGTTCTGGTTTTTTAACAGGCACTTTAATTTCTGCCTTATCATCTTTACAAGAAACAACTAAAAATAAAACTAATAAAAGAGTAATGTATTTTTTCAAATGGAGCACTTTTTATTCCAAAATCTATCGGAAAATTTGACAAAAATGCTAATATAATAATTTTTTATACATTTTCGCCCCAAGTAGCTAATTCATGTTCTGACCATAATTCAGGAAAAAATATTCTTCTCTGATAACGAGGATGCATGTATTTTTTCCAATCACTTCCTCCTGTTGCTTCACCATCACCTTTTCCGTTGTCAATATATTTTTTTGCAGCATTATAATGACCCATTACCCATGTAATATTTACAGTGTAATCGTAATGACGCATCGCTTTTACTAATTCAGGATTTTTTTGATCTGCTTCGGGTAATTCTTTAAATTTTCTCCAAAGATTAATCGTGTTATATTCTTCCATTGTTCGAAGGAACAAGTCTTTGTATTTTTCTTCAAACTGTTTTAAGAAATATGACTTTTCACCAGTATGATAATCTTTACCAGCTGCTTGCCAATACAAATGCTCCATGGCATGACTATAAGGTGTATTTCTATCAATAGTTGCTCTAAATCTGTAATCGATTAAGTTTATCAAATCTGTAGAACAAAATTCAATCATCCTATATTGTGCACTTTGAAATCCACTAGCAGGAGTCAATGTATGTCGAAACTTCATATATTGCTCAACTTCCATACCATCTCCCATAATAGTAAAAGATGTTGTAAGCATATCAAAATATCTACTGATACGCATTAATCTTTCAGTAAAAAAAAGAGTTGTTAATTTTTCTGCATAAGAAATTTGCTTGATTTCGCCCAAGATCATTTTAAACAACAACTCATTAATTTGATGATACATGATAAATACGTTTTCATCAGGCAACGTTGTTCTTTGAACTTGTAAATTTAAAAGCGCATCTGTTTGAATATAATCCCAATATGTTATTGGTTTTGACCAAAGAAGCCCTTCAAGATAAGCCTCAGTTTTTTGGTTTAATGCTTTATACTTTTCGTCAATCTCGTTTACTAATGCAGAATAATCACTCATAATTTATTTTGAAATTACCATAAATGGATTTTTTAAACCTTTGAAAGCTTCTAGGTCGGCTTTAAGAGAACCTACAGCCAAATCAGCTTTGATTCGTAGAGGAACTTTATTTTCATCATCTGAAACCCAAACTGTTAAACTTTCCTCTTCTTTAAAAACACGACCTGATTGAACTATTGGCTTAAATATCATTGTATTTACTTTTCCAAATTTTGTTCTTAGCTTTTCTCTTCCAACGTATTTTAGTTTGAATTTATAAATTTCATCATCAAAAAACATATCAATCATAATAGATTCGCCTACTTTAAGCTTATCTATATTTGGATGGTTTCTTAGATAATAAAATGAAGAAACTATGTCCTGAACATTTTCAGTAACATTGAATGTTTTCTCTGTTTTGTGCTTATAGTCTTTAACTAAAACGGTGTTTTTATCTTGATTAAAAAAACCTTCTTGATCTTTTGTATAACCGCCTTCATCAATTTTTCTAAGATATTGATATGGTTTTGTGGTTTCTTTATCAAATTGACTTTGGTAATAGTCATCTACTTTAAAAAAGAATCTAGACATACCAACGGTATAGCCATGACCAACCGCATAGAATACTTTTTTACCACTTCGATTCGCTTCTTTTAGTTCCAGCTCAGCATAACCAGCATTGACCAAGCCGTAGTGAATACGAAACTTAAACCATTCGCCAACATCAAAAGCTTCAGGCTTTTGCGCAAAAACAGCTGTTGAAAACAATAAAGATAGGAGTACTAATTTTAGTTTCATGTTTTTTCGAATTTATATTCTTTTTGAGTAAGAATACAATATCCATTCCAAAGTTAATAAAAAACAAAAAAACCCAGTCATTGCTGACTGAGTTTTTATGCTATTAACCAACCAAAAAACTATAAATTATGAAAATTTATTCAATTAAGAGGGAACCACCCCTTTCAATTGCTATGCAAAGATATTACGGAAGTTTAATTATTACCAACAAAAAATCAACTTTAACATATTTTTATCAAAATACAATCTACTACAACGTTTTCTTTTGATGATTATTCAATAAAAAATGATTTTTATTAATATAACATTAACAAAAGAAAAAGTTAAAAATCAGAAAAACACTAAAGATCAGACATTTATAAAAAAGAAAAAACCCAAAAAAATTACTTTCTTCGGGTTTTCATCAATTTTATTGAATACTTTATAAAGTACCTCTCAGTTCTTGTTCTCTTTCTATTGATTCAAAAAGCGCTTTAAAGTTTCCTGCCCCAAAACCACGAGCCCCCATTCTTTGGATAATTTCAAAGAAAAGTGTTGGACGATCTTCTACTGGTTTGGTAAAAATTTGAAGCAAGTATCCTTCTTCATCCGCATCAATCATAATACCTAATTTTTGTAATTCATTGATGTCTTCTTTGAATTTAGACATATGATCTTTTAAACGCTCAGGAATCGCATCATAATACGCTTGTGGAGGTGTGCTTAAAAATTCAATTCCACGGGCTTTCATTTCTGCAACTGTCGAAATAATATCATCTGTTGCTATGGCAATATGTTGCACTCCTTCATCTTCATAAAAATCTAAATATTCTTCAATTTGAGAACGTTTTTTACCATTAGCTGGTTCATTTATAGGGAATTTGATACGACCATTTCCATTAGACATTACTTTAGACATCAAAGCTGAATATTCTGTAGTAATTTGTTTGTCGTCGAAAGAAAGGAAATTCACAAATCCCATCACATCTTCAAACCATTTTACCGCTTCATTCATTCTGTTCCATCCAGTATTTCCAACCATGTGGTCTATGTATTTTAATCCAACTGGCTCAGGATTATAATCCGATTTCCACTCGCTATATCCTGGCAAAAAGATTCCGTTGTAGTTTTTACGTTCAACAAAAATAAATACTGTTTCGCCGTAAGCACCGTAAATTCCTGCACTTACTACTTCACCGTTTTCATCTTTTTCTACAACTGGTTCAAAATAAGATTTTGCACCACGATTAGTAGTCTCCTGATATGCAGAACGAGCATCTTCTACCCAAAGTGCAATTACTTTAACTCCATCGCCATGTTTTTTTACATGCTCTCCAATAGGTGAATTACTATTTAACGCCGTTGTTAATACTAAACGAATTTTATCTTGTTTTAAAACATAAGATGCCCTGTCTTTTACTCCTGTTTCTAATCCGGCATAGGCTAATGATTGGAATCCGAAGGCAGTTTTGTAAAAATGAGCCGCTTGTTTTGCATTACCCACGTAAAACTCTACATAATCTGTTCCTAATAATGGAAGGAAATCCTGAGCTCCTTCAAATATTTTTTCAAGTCCGTATTCTACTGATTTTATTTCTTGTGCCATATTATTTAATTTTAAATCGAATCTACAAATGTAGAATCTGTATAAATTGAATCGTTATTATAATTTTCTTTATTCCAAAAAATGGAATCCTTGATTTTTAGATTATTTTTTTCTTCTTCTATTTTATTTTTAAAAATATCGAATAAACTCACTTGATAAATTACCACTGCAATCAAAATAACTACAAAATATAAGGAAGATAAAATTGTAGCTATTAAGCAAACAATTTTTGCCACATATACATTTTGATAAGTTTGAGGCGAATAATTAGTTGGATTTATTTCATACTCTTTAAGACTTTTAATTGAAAGCACTAAACCTATTATTCCTAAAATCAGAGAAACAAACACCAATAATCCACAACAGAAACCTAAAAATATAATAACCGAAGCAATGGTCCCAAATATTAAAGCTGATGGGTCTGCAGGTAATTTACTTTTCATTAATCTAACCAAGATTGATAATATTTTTCATCGGCTATTTTCATAGCTTCCTCTGTAACCATCAAAGGCTTGAAAGTATCTACCATTACAGCTAACTCTTGGGTTTCTGTTTTTCCAATACTTCTTTCTGTTGCTCCAGGATGCGGTCCGTGAGGAATTCCGGCTGGGTGTAATGAAATATGACCAGCTTCGATGTCGTTTCGGCTCATAAAATCACCATCTACATAATACAATACCTCATCACTATCAATATTGCTATGATTATAAGGTGCTGGTATAGACTCTGGATGATAATCATATAAACGAGGCACAAATGAACAAATCACAAAAGCATCTGTCTCAAATGTTTGATGCACTGGTGGTGGTTGGTGAATTCTACCTGTTATTGGCTCAAAATCATGAATTGAAAGCGCATATGGATAATTGAAACCATCATATCCAATCACATCAAAAGGATGCGTTGCATATACCATTTCGAATATTTCGTCTTTCTTTTTCACCTTAATAACAAAATCTCCTTTTTCATTATTGGTTTCCAATTCTTCCGGACGACGAATATCACGCTCGCAGTAAGGAGAATGTTCTAATAATTGCCCAAACCAGTTACGGTAACGTTTTGGCGTATAAATAGGACGATGAGATTCTACTATAAACAAACGGTTATCTTCTGTATCGAAATCTATTTTATAAATCATACCGCGTGGAATAACTAAATAATCACCATACTTGAAATCAAGATTTCCAAGCATTGTTCTTAATTTCCCCGTTCCACGGTGAATAAAAATCACCTCATCAGAATCTGTATTTTTATAAAAATAATCTGTGGTTGATTTTTTTGGTGCAGCTAGTGCAATATGGCAGTCAGAATTTGTAAGCACAATTTTGCGGCTCTCTAAGAAGTCATCCGTTGGTTCTACTTGAAAACCACGAAGTCTGTAAGACTGAATATTGTTTGCTTTAGCAATTTTTGGTGCTACAGAATATTGTTTTCTTATTTCTTTAACCTGAGTAGGTCTGTTTTCATGGTACATATTGGTTGACATTCCGTCGAATCCAATTGTTCCAAACAATTGCTCATAATACAAATCACCGTTTTCTTTACGGAATTGTATATGACGCTTATAAGGTATTTTTCCTAATTTATGATAAAATGGCATTTCTTTTTAGTTTAAAATTTTAAATCTTAAAAGTTTGAAGTTACAAACCACAAACCATTGTTTTAAATCAAAAAAGACCTAATCTCATTCAGGATTTCTCTTGATGAGGAACTTTAAATGCGCTAACAAACCTTTAAAAATGGGTTTCATACATTACAAATATCGGAAAAATCTCTTACTTATTAAAACAAAAAGTCCCAAATCAAAATTTGGGACTTTTATTATATAATCGAATTTTATTGTTCTCCGTTATTTAGCTTACTGTTCTTTTTACTATATCCAAAATAAATAACTACACCAATAGCCATCCATGCAAAAAGACGAAGCCAGTTTGGCCATCCTAATCCATAAACCATAGCTAAACAAACTCCAACTCCTAAAATTGGAACCAAAGGAACTAAAGGTGTTTTAAATTCACGCTTCATATCAGGGTTTGTCTTTCTAAGTACAATAACAGAAATACATACCAAAATGAAAGCAAACAAAGTACCTATACTAGTCATATCACCCACTATATCTCCAGGAACAAAAGCTGCAAATAATCCAACGATTACGAAAATAATCATATTTGCCTTGTAAGGTGTTTTGTATTTAGGGTGTACTTCACTGAATACTTTAGGCAACAAACCATCGTTACCCATTGAGTAAAATACTCTTGACTGCCCTAAAAGCATTACTAAGATTACAGATGAGAAACCAGCTAAAATTGCCACAGTCACAAACTGACCTAACCATTCATAGCCAACCATATATTTTTGGATAGCATAAGCTACTGATGCTTCACCACCTTCACCTCTAAAATCCTCAACAGTTGCCACACCAGTTAATACGTGAGCAAATAAAATATATAATACTGTACATACTGCTAACGACCCTAGAATACCAATAGGCATATCTCTTTTTGGGTTTTTCGTTTCCTGTGCAGCAGTAGAAACTGCATCGAAACCAATGAAAGCAAAGAAAACTGTTCCTGCAGCACCTAATATTCCTGGAATACCTCCAAAGTGATGGTCTAATCCTGATTTATCTGTATAAATTGTTGATTTCGGAATATATTCTGCGTGATTTGCAGGGTTAATAAATTGCCAACCAAGTACAATGATCAATACAACAATTGCTACTTTTAAAACAACAATTATTCCATTCACAAATGCAGATTCTTGAGTTCCTTTAATTAACAGCAAACTTAAGGCTCCAACAATGAATAAAGCGGGTAAATTAATAATTCCACTTACTCCATCGGCAGATGTTTGGAAAGGCGAGTGACACCACTCATATGGAATTGGACTGACATGGAGGACGTTGACCAGTAAATTATTTAGATATTCACTCCAAGCAATACCTACAGTAGCTGCTCCGACTGCATATTCTAATATTAGATCCCAACCTATAATCCAAGCTAGGAATTCTCCCATTGTTGCATAAGTATATGTATATGCACTTCCCGCAATAGGAATTGAAGATGATAATTCAGCATAACATAATCCTGCGAGAGCACATCCAATAGCCGCAACGATAAAACCAATAGTTACAGAAGGCCCTGCACTGTTTGCAGCAGCAGCAGCAGTTCTAACAAACAAACCTGCTCCTATGATAGCTCCTATTCCCAAAGCTACTAAAGTCCAAGCCGTAAGAGTTCTTTTTAATCCTTTCTCCGAATCTGATGCTTCAGCAAGCAACAAGTCGATAGATTTTCTTTTCCAAATTGACATAAATTTTAATTTTGGTTTAGTGCTCCCAAAAATAGGCTTTTTTGAAAACAATTGCACATAAAAAAGAATTTTCTACTTTTTATTTAACAATTTCCTTTTTTAAAACCAAAATCCAATACTGAACCATGTATAATGCTTTTTTGTTTCAGGTGACCAACTGTGCTTAATTTCAACAGGACCAATAAAAGTTTCTAAACCATACCCAAAAGCATAACCAGTATAATCAGGTTTTGTAATCCACTCTTTGCTATCGAAAATTTTATCACCAATGTTTGAGAAGTTTGCTGTAAAATTTAAATGATTTTTTCTATAAAATTCGTAATCAGCTGTTGCACTTCCTTTTACATAACTATTTCCTGATAAAGCAAGATAATCATAGCCATAAAAAGGTTTGAAGTTACCAAATCTATGAAATCCATAACCTCCAAGATTAAAGTCGAAAATATTGTTTACGTTTTCACCCACAACAAATCCTCCTTCAGTTTGCAATTTAACTGAAACTTTTTTTAAGAAAGTTTGCACTATACCCATATCAGCTTTCAAAAGCGTGAATTTTTTAAAGTCATTGGCATAATTTGAAGAATACATATACATTTGGGCATCACCCATAAAATACCAACCTTTTTTAGGAAAAAATTTATTTGTAAAGGAATCAAATTTCATAAAGCCTACAGCTGAAACATAATTACTTCTGTCAATTCTTGGAACAATATTTTCAGTAGTTTTTGAATTTATTTCCATAAACTCATGTTTCAATCCTGCTCCTATAAGGAATTTTTGAAAAAAAATAGTTTGGACATAAGCTTGATTTGTTAGTTGGTGATAATCTATATCTATTTCATCCAACCTTAGTTGTGATTTTAGTTTTCCTCCTTTAAAATCATTTTTACTAATTCTTTTAAACTGATCAAAACTAGATTTCACTCCAAAACTCCAATGAAATCCGTTATCAATATAATAATCAATATTATATCGAATATTATCTCCAAGAATTATATCTGCAGATGCCACATCATTTTTAAACATTAAATTTTTCTTAGTAATGTTCAATAGGGCTGCTGATTTAAACAAATCATCATAATGTAAAGCTAATTTCAGATAAGTTCTAACAGGATTTTCACGAACATTAAGGATTAGGCTTTCCTGATCATTTCTCTTTTCTAACTTATAATTTATAGAACTAAAATTTTGCGTTGCATTAAGATTGTTCATACCACTACTAAGTTCTTCATAAGTAATTTTTTCGCCAGGTCTGAATCTCAATTTCCCTAACACATAAGATCTTGTATAGTTTTTTAGTCCATTTACGCCTATACCTCTTATATACAAACTATCTGTTTTAGCCCTATTCTCTCTTACTGTTTTGTAATTTGTTCCTAAGGCGGCTAATTTATCTTTAACCTTTTGGGCTGCCTCAACACCTTTTTTAATGATAGCCTCACCATCTTCAAAAGAAATCACTGAGTATCCTTCAATATTAGGCTTTATATAAACATCTGTCTCTGCGATTTTTTGCCTCATCCTTTCTACCATCTGGAAATTTGAAATTTGAACAAGAACACCTGCAGCGCCATTAATTTGGTTTATATTTTTTAGACCATCCTGAACATCAACACCAATAATAACATCAGCACCCATTTTTCTAACCTCTTCTACAGGATAATTATTAGTAACACCACCATCAATATAATAACTCCCATAAATTTCTACAGGAGAAAATAAAGACGGAAATGCTCCACTTGCAGTTATAGCCAAAGGCAATGATCCTTCTCTAAAAACAACTTCTTTTCCTGTTTCAACATTTGTAGCTATACACACAAAAGGAATTTTAAGTTTGTTAAAGTCGTTTTCGTGTCTGTATTTGTGTGTTAGTCGACTTAACAAATTATAGTTATAAAGTCCTTTCGATAAACCTTTAGGCACAGCAACTCTCATTTTTTGAAAAGGAAGTGTCACCACATATACTTCATCATTATATTTTTCGTAGAAAGTTTTATTTTTTCTAGGAATATTATCTTGAATTAATGCGTCTGTATTTACATCTCTAAAAATCGAATCTAATTCATCAGCCGTATAGCCCGCAGCATATAGACCTCCAATTATAGCCCCCATGCTGGTTCCTCCAATGTAATCGATTTTGATACCTGCTTTTTCAATTTCTTTAAGAGCGCCAATGTGTGCCAACCCTTTTGCACCGCCACCACTCAAAACCAAACCAATTTTAGGTTTTTTTTGTTCTTGAGAGAAGGCAGAAAAAATCAGGAAAAAAAATAAAATCAGCGTGAGAGATTTTTTCATTCTATTTTGATGAATTGTATTCCTTGTAAAATTCGATAATTTTTTTGGCTTTTGAAAGTCCAACGACATCAGAAATCTCATTTTCAGTCGCTTTTGACAATCTTTTAACAGATTTAAAATGTTTGATTAACGCAATCATTGTTTTTTCACCAATTCCAGGAATGGTTTCTATTGATGTTTGAATAGCAGCTTTACTTCGCTTATCTCTATGAAATGTAATCCCAAATCGGTGTGCTTCGTTGCGTAAATGCTGAATCGTTTTTAATGTTTCCGATTTTTTGTCTAAGTATAAAGGAACCGAATCGCCAGGATAGAAAATCTCTTCTAATCTTTTTGCAATACCAATAATTGCTATTTTTCCTCGAAGACCTAATTCATCTAAACTTTTTAGAGCCGAAGATAATTGCCCCTTTCCACCATCAATAATAATCAATTGAGGCAATGGCTCATTTTCGTCTAACAATCTTTTATATCTCCTATAAACAACTTCTTCCATCGAAGCAAAATCATTTGGCCCTTCGACAGTTTTTATATTAAAATGACGGTAATCTTTTTTACTTGGCTTTCCATCTTTAAACACCACACAAGCCGAAACTGGGTTTGTACCTTGAATATTCGAGTTGTCAAAACATTCTATATGACGAGGTTCGACAGACAATCGTAAGTCCTTTTGCATTTGTGCCATAATACGATTCGTATGTCTGTCTGGATCGACAATTTGAATTTGTTTTAATTGATCTAATCGGTAATACTTTGCATTTCGTTGAGACAGTTCTAAAATTTGTTTCTTATCTCCTAATTGAGGTACTGTGACTTTTATTTTCTCACCAAAATCAAGTTCGAAAGGAAGTATAATTTCTTTGGAATTTAGATGAAAACGTTCACGCAATTCAACCACTGCAAGTTCTAGCAATTCTTCGTCTGTTTCTTCTAATTTCTTTTTGAGTTCCAATGTATGTGAACGTACGATAGCTCCATATGATATCTGAAGAAAGTTAACATATGCCATACTTTCGTCTGATATAATCGAAAACACATCAACATTCGAAATTTTAGGATTCAGAATTGTAGATTTAGCCTGATAATTTTCAAGAACCTCAATTTTTTCTTTTATTTTTTGAGCCTCTTCAAACTTCATCTCCATTGCTAAATCGGTCATCAGTTTTTTAAACTCTTTCAAACTTTCTTTGAAATTTCCTTTTAGAATTTCACGAATCGCTTGCACTTGTTTTTCATAGTTTGTGATTGTTTCAAACCCTTCACAAGGCCCCTTACAATTTCCAATATGATATTCTAAACACACCTTAAACTTTCCGCTATCAATATTAGACTTACTTAAATCAAAATTACAAGTTCGTAAAGGATACAACTCTTTAACTAAATCCAAGATTGTATGCACTGTTTTAAAACTTGTATAGGGGCCAAAATATTCTGAACCGTCTTTTATCATTTTTCTGGTAGAAAAAATCCTAGGGAAACGTTCGTTTTTAATACAAATCCACGGATAGGTTTTATCGTCTCTTAAAAGAACATTATATCGTGGTTGCAATGTTTTAATCAAATTGTTTTCCAGCAAGAGCGCATCAGTCTCTGTAGGCACAACAATATGTTTAATACTTACAATCTTTTTCACCAAGACATTGGTTTTGGCATTATCATGCACTTTATTAAAATAAGAAGAAACTCTTTTTTTTAGATTTTTCGCCTTCCCAACATACAGAATTTTTCCGTCTTTATCATAATACTGATAAACTCCAGGATTGTCAGGTAAAGTTTGTATTTGAAGTTCTAATGAAGAAGGCATTTTTGATTGTGATTTGTTTTCAAATTTAACTCATTTTTCTTTTTACTTTTGCCTTATGAACAAAAAAGAACTGCGCACTAAATACAAGTCACTAAGACAACAGCTTACATTTGATGAAATCATGAATGAGAGCCTATTAATTGCAAATCATTGTATTGATTTACCAATTTGGAACAAAACCTATTTTCATCTTTTTTTACCAATTGAAAAACAAAAAGAGATTAATACCGAATTCATTCTTCAGATTTTAGCTGGCAGAGATAAAGAAATTGTGATTTCTAAATCAAATTTTGAAGATTTATCCATGACTCATTATTTATTGACTGACAATACAAAAATAAAAGTCAACACCTATGGAATACCAGAACCTGAAGACGGTATCGAAGTTCCTACAAGTAAAATTGATGTGGTTTTTGTGCCTCTTTTAGCCTATGACAAAAAAGGAAATCGTGTAGGATATGGCAAAGGCTTTTACGATATTTTTTTAAGTGACTGCAAACCCGAAACCATTAAGATTGGACTTTCATACTTTGATCCTGAAGATATTATAACTGATGTATTAGAAACAGATATAAAATTAGATTATTGTATAACTCCATTTGGAATAATAAAGTTTTAGTTTATATTCGCAAAACCTAAAACTTAACCTATGAGAAATTTACTTTACAAAAGAAGTTGTCATTTTGGAATTTTCCTTTTGATTATGACTATTTTCACGAGTTGTGTTCATGTACATCATCCGCACACAAGAAGAACCGTAGTGGTAAAAGAAAAAAGAATTCCGCCTGGACATGCTAAAAAAATGCATGGTGACAAAAGCGCCAGAAATCATGCTCCCGGACATAATAGATAATAAAAAAGACCTCATAATGAGGTCTTTTTTATATATTTTGAATAATTATGCTTTTGAACCAAATGCTTTTTTATTAAACACTATTAGAATCCCTACTCCTGTAGAAATAGCTACATCAGCAATATTAAAAATAGCATTAAAGAAAGTAAAATTTTTACCCCCTAAAACAGGAACCCAATTAGGCATAGGATAATCTTTTACAATTGGAAAATAAAACATATCAACCACTTTCCCATAGAACCATTGTCCATAAGGCTCTTTATTAAACAAAGTAGCTACTTCATATGAACTATCATTAAATATTCTACCATAAAAAACAGAATCTATAATATTTCCAAATGCACCTGCTAAGATTAATGAAATTGCAATAATTAGAAGATTTGAACCTTTTTTTCTAACCGAATCCCACAACCAGTACCCAATACCAAAAACGGCTAAAATACGGAACAGTGTTAACGAAATTTTTCCATAAGCACCAGGAATTTCAGCACCCCAAGCCATACCTTCGTTTTCGATAAACAAAATTTTAAACCAACTAAACACTTCAACCTCTTCATGAAGTACAAAGTGCGTTTTTACATATATTTTGGATATTTGGTCAACTAATAAAACCAAAAAAACGATTAGATAGGCTTTCTTTAAATTCATTATTTTTTCTTTGTAGGGCAAAAATAAACATTATTCCATAAAAAACGCCCCAAAAAGAGCGTTCACTATTTTAAATATGAAAATATTATTTTCCGCAATTATTGTCAAAAAGATCTACTAAATAAGTTAATCCATTTTTATTTAAATCATCTTTAGTAACCATTTGAACTAAATTTGGACAATCCTTTTCAAATACTTTAGCAAAATATTTTTTGAAATTTTGAAATCCATTCATATTAAAATTCAATCCTTTGGCTCCTCCATCCATTATAAAATAAGCATGACTATCTCCTTTCTTTTTAACATAAGAAGAACCATAACCTCCAGTTCCACTTCCAGGGCTATATGCCGCATAGGCATAATAAATAGTAATACCTCCTTCTTTAAGGACTCTTACCCATGACTTTTTATTATCCAAACTAAAATCATTTCTAGTAAATGGCTTAGGGTCAGCTAAATAAACAGTAGCATATCGCACTACTTGATTATCGTCATTTATGATTTCGAATTCTTTAACTTCATTAACATCTAACTTCTCATTTTTACCTCTCTCTTCTAGTCTAAATTTAATTTTGGAGTCATCAGGATATTCGGGCAATTCAACAAAACCCTTTTTTATTGAGTTATCATTCATGGTAACCGTTGCTTTATAAAATTTGGCAAAACTTACAAACGGTAACATTATAAAAAGGAAGAATATTGTTTTTTTCATAATTAATAAATTTAAAAAACGCTCCAAAAAGGAGCGTTCAGTACTTTAATAAAAGATTAACGTTGCAAGTTCTTTGCTTCGATACTCATAGTGGCATGAGGAACTAGTTTCAATCTTTCTTTATTTATAAGTTTACCGGTTACTTTGCAAATTCCGTACGTTTTATTCTCGATGCGAATTAATGCATTTTTCAAATCACGAATGAATTTTTCCTGACGAATTGCTAACTGTGAATTGGCTTCTTTAGACATAGTCTCACTTCCTTCTTCAAATGCTTTGAAAGTTGGCGATGTATCATCGGTACCATTATTCAAATCATTAAGGTAAGCACTCTTGATTAAGTCCAAATCATTTTTAGCTTTTTCTAATTTCTTTTGGATCAATTCTTTGAATTCTGCTAAATCAGCATCAGAATATCTTATTTGTTCTTCTACCATAATTTCCTTCTACTTTGAAATTAATATTTTAGTTCTTAGTTCATCAAACTCAATTTCCGTACCGTTATCGATACTTTCTGTGAAAACAAGTTCTTCTGTTAAGGTTTCTGATTTGATGTAATCTGAATTAGCTTCTATCGCTTGCTGAATTATACCATCCTTAAGCATGGTAACTTTAATTTTATCAGTTACTTCAAAACCAGAATCTTTACGAATATTTTGGATTCTGTTTACTAATTCCCTAGCGATACCTTCTTTTCTTAATTCATCGGAAATTGTTATATCCAATGCTACTGTTATACCGTTTGAATTAGCTACTAACCAACCCTCAATATCTTGTGAAGAAATTTCCACATCTTGAGTTGTTAAATTAACATTATTTCCTGAAATAACAATAGAAATCTCACCGTTACGCTCAATTTCTGCAATCTGTTCTTGAGAAAAAGACTGTATTTCTTTGGAAATCAGACCCATATCCTTTCCAAATTTTGGCCCTAAAGCTTTAAAATTTGGCTTAATTTGTTTAACTAGTATACCCGAAGCATCATCTAAAAGCTGCACTTCTTTGACGTTTACCTCAGCTTTAATTAGATCAGAAACCGCCTCAATTTCAGCACGTTGAACTTCGTCAAGTACAGGAATCATAACCTTTTGCAACGGTTGACGCACTTTTATCATCTCTTTTTTACGAAGAGATAAAACCAAAGATGAAACCGTTTGTGCCTTCAACATTTTACTTTCCAGCGATTTATCAACAAAATTTTCAACAAATTTTGGAAACTCCGCCAAGTGTACACTGCTATATTTTTCGGCACTTGTAGCCCCATTTAAGTCCTTATATAATCTATCCATAAAGAAAGGCGCTATAGGCGCTGATAATTTTACAACCGTCATCAAACATGTATAAAGCGTTTGATAAGCCGCAATTTTATCTGTTCCGTACTCACCTTTCCAGAATCTTCTTCTACACAAACGAACGTACCAGTTACTCAGGTTTTCCTGAACGAAATCAGAAATTGCACGAGCTGCTTTCGTTGGTTCGTAATCTGCATAGGCCTCGTCAACCAATTGAATTAATGTATGTAATTCAGACAAAATCCAACGGTCGATTTCTGGTCTTTCTGCCAAAGGCACTTCAGCTTCAGCATATTTAAATCCGTCAATGTTTGCATATAACGCAAAGAACGAATAGGTATTATATAAAGTACCGAAGAATTTACGACGTACTTCAGCAACTCCCTCAATATCAAACTTTAAGTTATCCCAAGGATTTGCATTAGCAATCATGTACCAACGTGTTGCATCAGGACCGTATTCTTTCAAGGTTTCAAAAGGATCTACAGCATTACCTAAACGTTTCGACATTTTTTGTCCGTTTTTGTCTAATACCAATCCGTTTGACACTACATTTTTATACGCTACTTGGTCGAAAACCAACGTTCCGATAGCATGCAATGTGTAGAACCATCCACGGGTTTGATCTACTCCTTCCGCAATGAAATCGGCAGGGAATGATTTATGACCATCGATTAAATCTTTGTTTTCAAAAGGATAATGCCATTGCGCATAAGGCATAGCTCCTGAATCAAACCAAACGTCAATTAAATCCGTTTCACGTTTCATAGGTTTCCCTGAAGGCGAAACTAAAACGATATTATCTACGATGTTTTTATGCAAATCAACTAAATCATAGTTAGATTCCTCCATGTTTCCAATCTGGAAACCTTTGTATGGATTTTCAGCCATGAAACCAGCCGCAATTGCTTTTTCAATTTCATTGTATAATTCCTCTACTGAACCTACGCAAAGTGTTTCTGTGCCTTCATCATTTCTCCATAACGGTAGTGGGATACCCCAATAACGTGAACGAGATAAGTTCCAGTCGTTAGCATTTTTCAACCAATTCCCGAAACGACCTTCACCAGTAGCTTTCGGCTTCCAGTTGATTGTTTCGTTTAAGTCAAACATTCTATCCTTGATCTCAGTCACTTTAATGAACCAAGAATCTAGTGGATAATATAAAATTGGTTTGTCAGTTCTCCAACAATGTGGGTAACTGTGCACATATTTTTCTACTTTGAAGGCTTTGTTTTGCTCTTTTAATAAAATCGCAATTTCTACATCAACCGATTTTTCAGGTGCTTCACCATCATTGTAGTATTCATTCTTTACATACTTACCTGCAAAATCACCTAATTGTGCAACGAATTTTCCTTGCAAATCAACTAGAGGAACCGGATTTCCGTTTTCATCCAATACCAACATTGGCGGCACTTCCGGAGCAGCTTCTTTGGCTACTTTAGCATCATCCGCACCAAATGTAGGTGCGGTATGTACGATACCAGTACCATCTTCTGTCGTTACGAAATCACCAGAAATTACTCTAAAAGCATTTTCTGGAGTTTGGTATGGCAATGCCCAAGGCAATAATTGTTCGTATTTTATTCCAACTAAATCAGCACCTTTGGCTTCTGTTAAAATGATATACGGTATTTTCTTATCTTCAGATTTATAATTTGCAAAATCTTCTTCCGATTCGGCAATAAAATATTTTCCACCAAATTGTTTTCCAACTAAAGGTTTAGCAAGAATTACATTAATTGGTTCGAAAGTATATTGATTAAAAGTTTTCACTAAAACGTAATCGATTTTAGGACCAACTGTTAATGCTGTATTCGATGGTAATGTCCAAGGTGTAGTCGTCCAAGCCAAGAAATGGATAGTTCCAAAACCTTGTAAGAAACTTGGCAATGTATTTTCAATAGCTTTGAACTGCGCAACGATAGTTGTATCTGTAATATCACGGTAAGAACCTGGCTGATTTACTTCATGCGAAGACAAGCCAGTACCAGCTTTAGGTGAATACGGCTGGATTGTATATCCTTTATAAAGCAAATCTTTATCATAGATTTGTTTTAACAACCACCAAACCGATTCCATGTATTTTGACTTGTAAGTAACATACGGATCTTCCATATCTACCCAATACCCCATTTTCTCAGTAAGGTCATTCCATACGTCAGTATAACGCATTACAGTACGCTTACATGCTTCGTTGTATTCTGTTACAGAAATTGTTTTTCCGATATCTTCTTTAGTGATTCCCAATTCTTTTTCGGTACCTAATTCAACAGGCAAACCGTGTGTATCCCAACCCGCTTTACGCTTTACTTGGAACCCTTTTTGAGTTTTATAACGACAAAAAATATCTTTAATCGCACGTGCCATCACGTGGTGAATACCCGGTAGTCCGTTTGCTGAAGGTGGCCCTTCAAAAAACACATACGGGGTAGCTCCTTCACGAGAAGTTACCGATTGCTCAAAGACATTGTTTTTTTTCCAAAAATCAAGTACTTCTGATGCCACTGTTGGCAAGTCAAGTCCTTTGTATTCGTTGAAATTCATATTATTAGAGTCGTTTTATAAAATCAATCCGCGAAAGTAGTGATTTATAAGGCAATAGCCAAAGAAAGAATGGTAAAAATTGGTTAAAAAACCATCGATTCTACAAAAGAATTTAACTTGTTATGAAAATACCTCTTTTAGCACTTCTAATGACTTTGGTTTTTTGAACCCATCTAAGTGAATTGCGTAGTAATCCAGAAGGTTTTTAAGCAATAATTGTCTTTCAGAAGCGGTAAAAAGTTTTTGTTCAGAATCGAATTTGAGTTCCATTAATTTTTTAAGCAAAAGACTTTCGTTTTGAGCAATTGAATTCATTCCCTGATGAAGTGTGAAATTACCCTCAACAATATCAAAAAAATGCAAATCAACATCAGTATCATCAGGATAAAAACCTAGAAATTTAGTTACTTCAAGTAGTAAAATCAAATGAAAATTAGCAATTTCATCATGAGTATCTAGCCAAATTAAAGCAGTTTCAAGAAAAGTAAAAAGCGACTCGTTTTTTTCTTCTTCTTTTATAGCATGATGTAACACTTCAGAAAGAAAAATAACAATAGTGCTTTTGTAAATGTTTGTATTTATTGTCGAATAAAGTGTTGCAATTTTTACTTCTTTAAAATGTTCTAGAGAACCTTTGTTTTTATGATTTGCTTCGATTTCAAGAAGCGTTAACGGTTGAAAATAAGCAATTCGCTGTGATGATTTTTTAGTTGAAAAAGCGCTAGGCACAAAATAACTTTTCAAACCCTCTGATTGTGTGAAACATTTAACTATCAGAGATTTTTCTTGATATTTTAAAGCGCTTAAAACAATTGCTTTGGTTTTTACTAACATAAATCTAATTAATAGCCATTGGTTTTTCTTTAAATCTATCTAAAAATCTTTTTTCGACTAAATTCCAAGATAACACAGCCATAACAAAAGCAATTACAATTACCATAATCCCTATCAAATAAGGATTAAATTTATTGTAAAAATCAAAATGTCTTGTGATTTGGATTATTGGAAAATGACAAATATATAATCCATAAGTGAAGTCCCCATACTTTCCAAAGTTCTTAAAAATAGTTAATGAATAAGCTAACGAAATAACTATCACACCGAAAACCAAAGGGTAAATCAAAAACAAATCCAATTTTAAAAATCTATTAAAACACAAAAGCAAGACTGAAATAAGCAACAATTGGTACTTATATTTAAAAAATGCCTCAAAACTTAAATAGATAAGAATCCCTACAGAAAAATATGCCATACTACCTGGCAATTGCTTTGCCAATTCGGGTTTGTTAAAGTTATAAATCAAGAGATAACTATAGATTATTGAAAGTAAATAAACAGCTGTAAGAACCAAAAAAGGTTTTTTTATTTTCTTAATCATAAAAAACAATAAGGGAAGAATTATGTAAAATCCTTCTTCAATTTTAATTGTCCACAAAGCTCCATTTACTGTACACATTAAACCATTTTCAAATACTCCAGGCAAACAAGGATGCATAAAGTTTAAAAATATTGAATTCCATAAAAAATACAACCAAGTGCTTTTATTTAGAAAATATTGTACAAAAGACAAATCACTAAAAAGAAATAATAAAAAAGTAGACAAAGCTATAACCACCAGATAAGCAGGTAAAATCCTTTTAACTCTTTTGATAAAATAGCTTTTTATAGAGCTAGAATTGCAGTAACTTTTTGCTACCAAGAATCCGCTTATAACAAAAAAACCATCGATAGAAATTTTAGTGTTTGAAAACCACAATAAATCTTGCAGACTGCTATTTTGAGAAAGCTCTGCTAAGTGTCCAAGCAAAACATTGAAAGCAAATAAAAATCTAAGAAAATCAAAGCTGTTGATGTTTATTGTTTTATCCGAAATCATCAAAATTACAACTATCGAATTATCATTACTTTTTTGACTTTAGTTTTTTCTCCTTCTTCTGCAGAAATTAAAACCATATAAACACCTGAAGCTACTTTTTTACCTCCAAAGTTTTTAGTGTCCCACAATACTGTTCCTCCCTGAGAAATTGCCTCATAAACCAGATTTCCTTCAATATCAGTAATTTTTACATTAGCTTTATCTATTAAGCCAGAAACAGCAACATTTCCATTAAATTCAGGTCGAACTGGGTTAGGAAATACAACAACATTCTCAAGATCATTTGTTCCTTCAGTAGCTGTACCTCTATATGAAATCATTCCGCCATCGGTAGCAATAAAAACCTCGCCCGTTGTCTCGTTAATCTCAATATCTGTAATTGTATTATTTGGAAGAGGTGAATTTTCTTTAGTAAAAATATTAAATGTTTTTTGTCCATCATCAGATATATAAAATACACCAGCACCAGCAGTTCCTATCCATTTATCATTAGCACCATCAACTACTATATCTGTTATAAATTGATTGTATAATAATTCTTGAGCTAAACCATCTTCTAAAATTATTATCGAATTTGAAGTCAATTTGTCTTGGCTCAAAAAAGAATCAACGCTAGACATCACACGAAGTCCTTTTGCAGTTCCTATCCAAAGTTTATTTTTTTTGTCAATTGCAACGGCTCTGGCATCATTTGTAGGTAAATTTCCTGAGTCACTACCTTCAAGCAATCTTATACATCTATTATTGAAAACTTCGTTAAAACCAACTAGCCCACCAACATTTGTACAAATCCATTTGGTCCCATTTTTATCTATAGCAATTCTTCCATAACTAATAAATAGTGGAGCTTGAAAAACTGGCAAATTATATCCTTGCCATTGACCGTTTGCTCTCAAAACATGTAATCCATTCATTACTAATGAATTTGTCATCCATAAATTACCACTTTTATCAAAAGCTAATCCATTAACCCTTATATCATCGGGAACTTGTCCTGCAATTGTCTGCAAACTACTATTAGAGACATTATAAATTGTTGAAGGAAGATTATTTTCAAAAGTTAAAAGCCCTGAGTAATTAGAACTAAAAAAAACTTTTTTCTCATCATTAGGATGTGTTTCAATTCTAACAATTGATTTTGCATTAAACAAATCCGAATACAATGTTGACTCCCAACCTGTTTTTGAATCATATCTACTAACATTATATGAATCTAAAGGATATGGATTATAGGAACCTGAGTAATCTCCGTAGACAGCCCAAATTC
>CAMLKV010000001.1 GCA_946480635.1 uncultured Flavobacterium sp. | reverse complement strand
GTGCCGAAATGGAAGTTTGGCGGGGTCAGCAAGAGGGTCTTGATGTTATTGTGGTCAATCCAGGAGTGATACTTGGTCCTATTTTTTGGACAGAAGGCAGTGGAGAAATTTATCAAAAAGTTAGAAATGGCTTACCGTTTTATACAAAAGGGGTTACTGGTTTTGTTGTTGTTACAGATGTAATTGATGTAATGATCAGGTTAATGAACAGCGAAATAAAAAATGAAAAATTTACTTTAGTTGCAGAAAATATTAGCTACAAAGATTTGGTTTTTAAAATTGCCGATTGTTTAAAGGTTTCAAGGCCAAAAATTTATGCAAATAAATTTATGACCAGTCTGGGTTGGAGAATAGATTGGTTTTTGTCTCTGTTTGGAAAGAAAAGGGACTTGAGTAAAAGTATGTCAAACTCTCTTCATTCAATAGATGTTTATTCTAATGAAAAGGTAATCCGAGAAATCAGTTTTAAGTTTAATAGAATTGATGATTATATCAAAGAAATTATCCTTTTCCTAAAATAGTTTGTCTTTTCTTCTTTTTTGAAGCACTTTTTAGCGAATCAGTTATTCGTTGCTGTTTTTTCTTAAAATCTTTGTTTATTTTTGAGTCAACATCTTTCTTTTCTCTTTCTATTCTGGCAATAATGCGATCATACATTAACTTATATTCCTCAATGTCTGAAGAATAGTATTTGTTGTTTTCTACAAACTGAATGCTGTCAATTTTATACTTCTGATAAATATATGATTTAGGATTTACGTGGTTTTTTTGAAGCTCTTGAGGGCTGTAGCCTTTTAACGCCTGAAGCAATGCTAAGTCATAAAGAATGTTTTCCATAACATCTTTTTCTATTAGCTTTTCAGGTTTTTTAATTTCGTTTTTCACTGTGCATGATGCAAAAAGAAAAATTAACGAAATACATACAGCAATTCTCTTCATTATTTTTATCTATTAAATTCTAAACGTTTTCCGTTTTGGATATCTTTTACTTGGTTGTTTTCATAAACCAAAGTACCATTGACAAAAGTATGGGTAATTTTTGAATTAAAAGTATAGTTTTCAAATGGCGACCAGCCACATTTGTATAAAATATTGTCTTTAGAAACTGTCCAAGGTGAATTTGGATTTACAATGGCTAAATCTGCGTAAAACCCTTCTTTTATAAAACCTCTTCTGTCAATTTGAAAAAGTTTAGCAGGGTTGTGAGCCATTTTTTCTACTATTTTTTCTACCGAAATTTTCCCTTGATGATTTGCTTCAAACATTGCTACGACTGAGTGTTGCACTAATGGTCCTCCTGAAGGAGCAGATGTATATGGATTTTGTTTTTCTTCAAAAGTGTGAGGAGCATGATCTGTGGCAATTACGTCGATTCTGTCATCAAGTAAAGCTTCCCAAAGTGCATCTTTGTCAATTTGTGTTTTAACAGCAGGATTCCATTTTATTAAACTGCCTTTTTCATCATAATCCTTGTTGGTAAACCATAAGTGATGTACGCAAACTTCGGCAGTGATTTTCTTTTCTTCTAATGGAATGTCATTTTGGAATAACTCCATTTCTTTTGCGGTTGATAAATGAAAGATGTGTAGTCTAGCACCTGTTTTTTTAGCTAATTCTATAGCTTTTGATGAAGATATATAGCATGCTTCATCACTGCGAATTAAGTGATGACAATTCATAGGGATGTCGTCACCATATTTTTCTTTGTACTCAGCTAAATTGTTTTTGATGGTGGTTTCATCTTCACAGTGTACACAAATAATCATTTTTGTGTTTGAAAAGATTTTTTCTAGAATTTCTTCTCTGTCAACTAACATGTTTCCAGTTGAAGATCCTAAGAATATTTTAATTGCTGCAACATTTTTAGGGTTGGTTTTTAAAACTTCTTCCAAGTTATCATTTGTCGCTCCCATCATAAAAGAATAATTGGCAAACGATGTTTGAGATGCGATTTCGTATTTCCGTTCAAGAAGTTCTTGAGTAACTGCATTAGGAACTGTATTGGGTTGTTCCATAAAAGTGGTAACACCACCAGCAACAGCAGCTCTAGATTCAGAAGCGATGTTGCCTTTATGAGTTAATCCTGGTTCGCGAAAGTGTACCTGATCATCAATAGCTCCCGGAATTACAAAATTTCCTTCAGCATCAATAATTTGACAATTTTCAGGAACGTTGAGGTTATTCCCTATTTGTTTTATGAATTCATTTTCAATTAAAATTTCGCCTTCGGTTATTTTTCCTTCGTTAACAATTTTTGCGTTTTTAATTAAAATCGAGCCCATAGTTGTGTGTTGTGTTTTATAATCGGTTGAATATTTTTCGGATGCGTAGCATAATTACTCCTAAAATGGCTTCACGTATAATCGCTCCGCTCATTTTGGATTCGCCTTTTGTTCTATCTGTAAAAATAATTGGAACTTCTACAATTTTGAAATGATTTACAAACGTTCTGTATTTCATCTCTATCTGGAAGGCATAGCCAGTAAATTTTAATCGGTCAAGATTTATTTTTTCTAAAACCTGTCTTTGGTAACAAACAAACCCGGCAGTTGCATCTTGTATCTCCATTCCTGTTATCATTCTTACATATACCGAAGCAAAGTATGACATTAGAACACGGTTTAAGGGCCAGTTTACCACATTAACACCGGTAATGTAACGAGAACCAATAGACATTCCTGCGTTTTCATTTTTACAGGCATTATATAATTTTTCTAAATCATTAGGATTGTGAGAAAAATCAGCATCCATTTCGAAGATATATTCGTAATGATGTTGGATTGCCCACTTAAATCCATGAACATAAGCTGTGCCTAGTCCCGCTTTTCCTTGACGTTTTTCTAGATGTAAAGCATCAGGAAATTCTTTTTGTAGTTCAATAACTTTATCTGCAGTTCCGTCTGGTGAGTTGTCGTCTACGATTAGTACATCGAATTTTTTTGGCAAAGACATAGTAGCCCGAATGATACTTTCGATATTTTCTATTTCGTTATAAGTAGGGATTATGACTATTGAGTCCTGCATAATGTTAAAATTCTGATGCAAAAATAAACTTTTTAGTGGTTGAGTTTCTTAAATTATTTATAATTAAATAAGTCCTGTAAAAAATTTGTAATTTCGCGATATGAATAAAATCGAGTTTATTCCTAGAATAGTAGAAAACAAAGATCGGATAACAATAGTTTTTATTGTTGCGGTAGCTCTTGTCGCTGTTACTAAGGCTGCTTTCGAAAATAGATTTGTTGATTTTGTGAATTTAATTGCAAACAACAAGTATATAAAAATGTACAAAGATCCCAGCAACTTGATGAGTTGGTTTACGATTTTGCTGTTTTTTGTTCAGTTAATTTCGTTTTCTTTCTTTGTTCAATTGGTGCTTAGCTACTTTGGATATACCACAAAAACAAACTGGATTACATTTATTCAAATTTTTACCTTCTTGACTTTTTTTGTTCTATCTAAATTTTTAGTTGAGAAAATTATTGCAACTTCATTTAATATAGAACCGTTTATTGAGCAGTTTAATTTGTTCAAAGTGAGCTATCGAACCTATGTTGGGTTAATGTTGCTTCCTGTTAATATTGTGTTGTATTATACTGATTCAATGAATTCTTACGTAATAATCATTGTTTTGGTTGTATTATTGATAATTAACTCAATAACTTACCTAGTTTCATTAAAGAATTATCAAAATTTATTACTTGACAAGTTGTTTTATTTTATTTTATATATTTGCGCTCTGGAAATAGCACCGTATTACTTTATGTATTATGTTATTACAAATAGGTAATATTTTTTGAAAATGCCCAATATGAAAGTGAAAACAATTTTAGTTTCGCAACCCGAGCCAAAGGTTGAAAATTCACCTTATTTTGACTTACAAAATAAGCACAAAGTAAAAGTTGATTTCAGACCCTTTATTCATGTTGAAGGAGTTCCTGCAAAAGAAGTTAGAGCTCAAAAAATTGACTTAAACAATTTTACTGCAATTATTCTAACAAGTAAAAATTCAGTAGATCATTTCTTTAGAGTCGCTGAAGAAATGCGTTATAAAGTTCCTGAAGATTTGCGTTACTTCTGTCAGTCAGAAGCAATCGCTTATTACTTGCAAAAATATGTTGTATATAGAAAACGTAAAATATATGTGGGTCAAAAAGATTTTGCAGATATGTCAGCGTTATTCAAAAAATATAAGGATGAGAAATTTTTGCTTCCTGCTTCAGATAAATTAAATGCTGATGTACCTCAAACATTAAATAATTTAAAATTAGATTGGACTCCAGGTACTTTTTATCGTACTGTTATGAGTGATTTGTCTGATTTGAAAGATGTTTATTATGATGTTTTAGCATTTTTTAGTCCAACAGGAATTCAATCGTTGTTTAAAAATTTCCCTGATTTTCAACAAAATAATACTCGTATAGCAGTTTTTGGAAGTACTACCCAAAAAGAAGCTTTAGAGCACGGATTAAGAGTTGATATCATGGCTCCAACACCAGAAGCTCCATCAATGACTATGGCTTTAGAGAAATATGTTGCTGAAGTAAACAAAGGAAAATAATAATTATAACATATATAAGAATCCCGATTTATCGGGATTTTTTATTTTTACAGCAAATTAAACAACATGAACACGAACGGAACCATTCAAACCACTATACAAAATAAAATAGCAAGAGTTACTTTTAGTCACCCAGCAAGTAATTCATTTCCTAGTAATCAATTAAAGTCTTTGACTGAGGAATTAAACTCATTGAGTAATAATAATGAGGTTACTGTAATAGTTTTACAAAGTGAAGGAACTGGTGCTTTTTGTGCTGGTGCTTCTTTTGATGAATTATTAGCGGTTGATAATTTAGAAACTGGAAAGCAATTTTTTAGTGGATTTGCCAATGTGATTAATGCTATGCGCTCTTGTAAAAAAATTATTATCGGGAGAATACATGGTAAAGCCGTTGGTGGAGGAGTAGGATTAGCTTCTGCTTGTGATTATGCTTTTGCTACAGATGCTGCATCAATTAAATTGTCTGAAATTGCTATAGGGATTGGTCCTTTTGTAATTGAGCCAGCAGTATCAAGAAAAATAGGAAAATCGGCTATGGCAGAAATGACATTATCTCCTGCTGAATGGAAGTCGGCTCAATGGGCTTTTGAGCATAAATTATATGCACAGTTGTTTACGTCTGTTGAAGAAATGGATGAAACTTTAAATAAGTTTGTTTCGCAATTAGCAACATATAATCCTGATGCTTTGTATGAATTTAAAAAAGTATTATGGGAAGGAACGGAAAATTGGAATGAATTACTTTATGAACGTGCTGCTATTTCAGGGAAATTGGTGCTTTCAGATTTTACTAAGAATGCTTTAAGTACTTTTAAAAAGTAAATTAAAAATCTAATTTCTTTCTGTTGTTTTTTGTTTCTGAAGTTGATTTCTTCTCTTTCAGTCTTTTTTCGATAACGCTTTTGGGAACTTTTGTAGCTTTTCTAGGCTTTGGCTTTATTAGTGCTTTTTCTAAAACATCAAAAAGTCGCTTTGTTACTATTTCTTTGTTTTTTAGTTGACTCCTGTCTTCATCACAATTTAGAATTAGTACAGATTCTGAAGTAAGTTTACTAGTTAGTTTTTGTATGATAAGCTTTTTTTCATCATCATTTAATCCTTGAGAATTTTTAATAGAAAAAGATAAAACTACTTTACTCGAGACTTTATTTACATTTTGACCGCCAGATCCGCTACTGCGTACTGCTTTGTATTGTGTTTCGGTTAAAATGACTTCTTTTTTCACAATCAGTTAGGTTGGTGAGGTGTTTTAAGTAAATCGTTTACTGTTTTTACTGGGTTAAATGTGTCTAAAGGAACTTCAACAAATATTGTAATCCAATTAGCCATACTTCCGTTCCATAAGCCAGGTAATTCATAAGCTTTATAAGATATTCCATTTTTGCTTTTTTCAACTACAAAACCAGTTTCTGGATTGGTAAATTCAAGTAAATTAAATTTATCTCCTTTGTAATTTTTTAATCCACATACTAAATCGACTGGATTGAAATGTGTAGAAGAATTGAAAATAGCTTTTTGTTGTTTGTTTTTTAAATCTATTTGAGCAGATTCTACAATTTGTAGTGTTATATTTCCTTTGTGATCTTTTACCCAAAATGGTCCTCCGCCTGGCTCATTTTCATTTTTTACCATTCCGCAAACACGAATTGGGCGATTTAGAAATTGTTGTAAAATTTTAATTTGGCTTAACTCTTTAAAATCATCAAAATCTGAATTTATTTTGATGTGAAGTGTATTGATAATAAAATTTTTTATTTCTTCGATTTTGCTAGACTCTAATTTTTGATTCTCTAATTTTTTCAAATAATCAAAAACTTTGGCTTGAATTTCTAATAAAATACCTGCTAAGCCTTTTTTATAAAAAGAAATGGTTTTAATGTTGTTGTGACTAACATTATCTATGTTTTTAATAAAAACAATATCAGCATTTCGTTGATTTAAATTATGAATAAGCGCGCCGTGACCACCTGGTCTGTATACTATTTCTCCATTTTTGTTTTTTAAAATTTTACCGTTTTCATCTATGGCTAAAGAGTCTGTTAAATGTTCTTGAAATGAATAAGACCAATTAAAGTTCTTGTCAAAGTATTCTTTAATTTTTTTTATTTCATCTTCAAATAGAGATTTGTGCTCTTCAGAAATTGTAAAGTGAATTTGAGACGAGTTCTGATATGAAGCATAAGCTAGTGACTCTTTAAAATGCTCTACAATTGGAGTTGCAACAAAATCTTCATATTGGTGAAAAGGTAAAACTGCTTTTGGCTTGTTTAGGAAATTAAAGTTTTTATTCTCTAAAATGGTTTTTATAAACCAATAGTTTTTTTTGTCTCTTGATAATGAATTGAAATTATCTATGTTTCCCTTAATGAATTCATGAACATCTTTGTAAAAGGCAAATTTTTCCATTGCTACAATAAAAGTTTCCAAAGGTTGATTGCCTGAACGATTTATATATGCGTTTATGGTTTCGTTTTCTACATCAAAATCGGCCAAGAAATCAGAAAGAAATTTGAACATTCTACTGGCAGCTCCTGAGGCAGGTACAAATTTTTCAATCACAAATTTTGTTGATTCCTTATCGTATTTGGTAGCAAAATTCTCAAAATCAGAAATTGAAAATTGTAAAATTCCATTGCCAATTGAAGCAGATTCTTCCAATTGTATTTTGCTTACACCTTTTTTTATAGAATCAATTTGATGGAAGACTAAAGCGAAGTTTTTTTTTTGATTGTATAGAGTCACAAACTCATGACTGGTCAAACCTTTTTTTAAGGCTTTTTGTAAATCGATTACAATTTTTGAGGCTTTTTCTAAACGTTCTGTCTTACTTCCGTTTATTTGAATAAAAGGTTTGTTGTAATCTATTAAATTTTGCTTGAAAACATCAAATGAGCTGTCTCGGTATTCTTGACTGTCGCGTAAACCATCAGCTTCCCAAGGAACATCTTTATCTGTTAAAAAGTATAAATCATAGTGATGTAACCTTGCAGCTTCTTCAAGTTCTTCAGAACAGTGGTTGTAATAAATATCAGAATATACTTTGGTTACTAGAGCATTTGTATCACAAAATAAAAAATCAGTAGATTTTTGAAGTGCTTCGTTTTCTAATGCTGTTTGTCCAATAGCGATAGGCAATAAATCTTTTTCTTCACAATCACGGCCTTCTTTAATTTTAATGTTTTCTAGAAAATCACGAGCAAATTCTGGAATCCAAACAGTATTAAAATGTTCAGCTAACTGACGAGCAAGTGTTGTTTTACCAGTGCTTTCAGGCCCGTAAGTAGTTATTCTAAGTATGTTTGTGTTTTTTTGTCTAAGATTTTCTTCCATTCTAGATAAGCTAGTATCGCTAATATTGTGAAAATTATATATTGGAATGCAAAGATATAAAGTTCTCGGTACCAAAAGATAGGAACCACCAATAAATCACCTAATATCCATAGCGTCCAGTTTTCAATTTTTTTTAAAGCCATATACCACATAGCAGTAAAAAAAACGGATGTTGTGAAAATATCTATCCAGTTATTTGATTTTATTGTTACTCCAAAAATCGTGTAAATCAAGAAACAAACAAGTCCAGTAAGGATGAACATTGCAAAGCCAATAAGTTTTTCTTTATTGTTGGTTCTTGTTATTTGTAAAATGTCCTTTGTTGTAGATTCAAATTTTGTCCATTTATACCAACCAAAAATACTCATAATGGTGTAGTAAATGTTGATGCTCATATCAGCAAGATATTGCGCTCTAAACATAACATAAACAGTTAAGACAGTTGCGATGATTCCAGTTGGAAAAACTAAAATGCTTTCTTTTTTTGCATACCATACACTTAAGATTCCAAATATAAAAGCAATAGATTCAAGCCAAATTTGCCAAGAAGGGATGTTTTGATATTGTGATAAAATTTGATCAATCATTAGTTAAAAAAATTAATGTCGTTTTCAAAAGCTGTTCCAATAACTACTAAATCGGCACCAGCGTAAAAAGCTTCTTCAATTTCTTGTTTTGACCTAATACCTCCACCAACAATTAATGGAATATTTAAACTTTGTGAAACTTTTTGAATCATTTCAGTTGAGACTCCGTTTTCAGCGCCACTACCAGCTTCTAAATAGATGAGTTTTTTCCCTAAATACTCACCAGCTTTAGCTGTTTTGTATGCTAGATCTATATTGTTTCTTTCTATAGGAATGGTTTGGCTTACGCGTTGCACGGCGGTTTCTTTTCCTCCATCTATTAAAATATATCCTGTTGGAATAATTTCTAAATCAGAATTATGTAAAATCTCTACTGAATTGATATGATGCTCTATTAAATATTCAGGATTTCGGCCAGATAGTAAACTCAAGAACAGTAGTCCATCAGCATAATGTGATATTTGAGAAGGGTGTCCAGGAAATATTATAATGGTTAATTGTAGGTGTTTTTTTAATTCAAGAACAAAATTATCCATTATATTTTCTGCAACAATACTTCCGCCAACAAAGATGTATGTTGCGGGAGACTGTTTTATTTTTTCTGCTAATGATGTAATCTCAGATAAAGTTGTTTTATCAGGATCAATTAATATTGCAAGTAGTTTTTGCTTTTCTTTTTTTGCTAATATGATTTGTTTGTAAATCATTCTTTTGTCTTAATCTGTTGTAAAAATAGCCTTTTTAAATTTATTTTTTTCTGAATTGAAAAGTACACATGTAAATTACTTTTCCAAACATGATTTTTATCATATATCAGGTTGATTTTCAGTAGTAATTTTGATGTATAAAATAATAGAAATCATGACATTATATCAAAAAACATTTCAGGACTTCGAGAGAGGGTATTTAGGTTTTACAACATTAGCTATCATTGGTCAAAGCTGTTTAGGTGGAGCTGCAGCAATGTATATTTTGCAAAATGGAGTTTCTCTTTTTCAAATGATTCAATTAACTTTTGTGGTTTTAGCTTGTAGTTTTGTTAATGGAGCAATTTTATCGCAACAAAAACACAAATTGGTTTTCGATTTAATTATAGCAAGTGTTGTAATTAGTATCTTGACAATTTTATTAAATACGACAGTGTTATAGATGAAAAGTGATATTCAGAATAGAGAGGATTTGTCCCTGTTGATTGATTCTTTTTATTCAAAAATCAGAACTAATGGAGAGATAGGCCATTTTTTTAACGAAACCATAAAAGACTGGGATAGTCATTTAGAAAAGCTAACTGATTTTTGGGAAAATAATTTGTTTGGCATACGTAAATATTATGGCAACCCAATAGCTGCTCATATTGAAGTCGATGAAAAGTTTAATCAAACAATTGATCCTAATATTTTTGGCTTGTGGCTTAACTTATGGTTTGAAACTTTAGAGGAATTATTTGAAGGAGAAAATGTTGAAACTCTTAAGCGAAGAGCTCGAAAAATGGGCACTGTACTTTTAGTAAATATTTACGAAAACCGAAAATTAAGTCATCAGGACTGAAAAGCGCAAACGAACATGTAGTTTTTTGCTTCTTCGAAGAAAATATCAAAATTTTCTACGCAAGAGTTAAAATGTAGTTCTGCTTCACATTTCTTGTCAGAAAGCAAAAAAGGCTTTTCAAAAATATGGTCAGGGAAACTGATGCCTGCTTCATTTTTTATTTTAAAGATTGCCTCCTTGGTTCCCCAAATCACGGTGGCTTTTTTCATTTGATCTGCTTCAGAAAGATTTTCCAAATGCCACATTTCCATAAAACGAGGTGCAATACGAAGTACTTTTTCTTTTACTTGTTCAATGTCGATTCCTATGTTCTCATCGCTCAAAGCAATTGCAGCAAAATCGAAAGAATGTGATATGGAAATGTGTTTTCCATCTTTTAAGTGTGGTTTGCCTAACTCGTCATAATATAAATCAAAATCACTATAACCACAATGCTGAAGTAACATACGAACACTTAAAAACCCTTTTTGATGACTTTCAGACTTCATTTTTTCCATTCGAGCCAGTGAAGTGTCTTTAAGTGATACCTGACGAAACAATTCGTTATACTCTTCGGTTATTTCCCAAAGAAAAACAGTTGTGGTATCGTTGATATAAATGTTCTTGAATAAAGGCATTGTTCTTAAATAGCCCGATTACCTCATGGGCTTTATTTTTAATTGAATTCGGTGAACATTTCCTGTTTGAAGCAAACTACCATGTAGCGCGAAAAGCGGGAAATCTTTGATTCAGCGAAGCTAAATAGCTTCAAAAAATTAAACTAACTGAAAATTAACAGGTTATATTTATTAAACAAATATTAATTATCGATTATTAATTGGGAAATCGAAAACTAATCTGTAATTTTGCAGTCCAAATTTTGTTAAACAAATATACTAAAATAGATGAGTACAACAACAATTCCATTTGTAGCCTATAAGGTTAAAGATATTAATCTTGCAGCTTGGGGAAGAAAAGAAATTGAATTAGCTGAAGCTGAAATGCCAGGTTTAATGGCCCTTCGTGCTGAATATGGTGCAAGCCAACCGTTAAAAGGCGCGCGTATTGCAGGGTGTTTACACATGACAATCCAAACTGCAGTTTTAATTGAAACTTTAATTGCTTTAGGAGCTGAGGTAACTTGGTCTTCTTGTAATATTTTCTCGACTCAGGATCAGGCTGCTGCTGCTATTGCTGCTGCAGGAATTCAAGTATATGCTTGGAAAGGTCTTGATGAAGAATCTTTTGACTGGTGTATCGAGCAAACTTTATTCTTTGGTGAAGACAGAAAACCATTGAACATGATTTTAGATGATGGTGGCGATTTAACTAACATGGTTTTTGATCGTTACCCTGAATTAATTCCTGGAATCAAAGGTTTATCTGAAGAAACTACAACTGGTGTTCACCGTTTATACGAAAGAATGAAAAACGGAACGTTATTCATGCCGGCAATCAACGTGAATGACTCTGTTACTAAATCAAAATTCGACAACAAATACGGATGTAAAGAATCTGCAGTAGATGCTATCCGTCGTGCTACTGACGTTATGTTAGCTGGTAAAAGAGTTGTGGTTTGTGGATATGGTGACGTAGGTAAAGGTACTGCGGCTTCTTTCCGTGGTGCAGGTTCTATTGTTACAGTAACTGAAATCGATCCAATTTGTGCTTTACAAGCTGCAATGGACGGTTTTGAAGTTAAAAAATTAGATACAGTTGTTGGTAACGCTGATATTGTAATCACTACAACAGGTAATAAAGATATCGTTGTTGGAAGACATTTTGAAGCGATGAAAGATAAAACTATCGTTTGTAACATTGGTCATTTCGATAACGAAATCGATATGGCTTGGTTAAACAAAAACCATGGTTCAACTAAAGTTGAAGTTAAGCCACAAGTAGATATTTATAATGTAAACGGAAAAGATATAATTATCTTGGCTGAAGGACGTTTAGTAAACTTAGGTTGTGCTACTGGTCACCCATCATTTGTAATGTCTAACTCTTTCACGAACCAAACATTAGCTCAAATCGAGTTATGGAATAACAGTGCAAATTATAAAAATGAAGTGTATATGTTACCAAAACACTTAGATGAGAAAGTAGCAGCGTTACATTTGGCTAAATTAGGTGTTGAATTAGAAACATTAAATGATGAGCAAGCGGCTTATATTGGTGTGGAAGTTCAAGGGCCGTTCAAACCAGAATACTACAGATACTAATCAGAGATATTCTTAGATAAAAAAAGCCTCTCCAAATGGAGAGGCTTTTGGTTTTTTTAACTTTTATGATTGAAATGATTTCGTAAAAATGTTATTTGAGCAAAAAGCATTAGTGTTCCTAGTACTGTTATATATGCGGTGATTTTAGAAAAACTAAACATTTCTGATATATTGCTTTTGTAAAGAAAACTAAAGTCAAGAGTAATTGACCATTTGCTTGGACCTGTTGTTCCTTGCAATAGAGCATAAGAGATTAAAATTGTTATTGCGCTTAAAATAACAAGAGTAGTTTGTTTTGAAATCAATGGTTTGTAGGTAAAGACCTGATTTTTTTTACTTGCCATTACTTGATTCATAATTTTAGAAGTAAAATCAAACGAAGGAGTTTCCAAAGTTTGATTTTTCATCATCTGGTCAATCAATTTTTCGATATTTTTATGTTCGTTCGTATTCATAATAATCTAATATTTCAGGTTCTAATCTTCTTTTTAAAATAGAGGCCAGTTTTTTTCGTGTCCGGAATAACTTTACTTTGACATTGTCAGTACTGATATTTATTACTTTTGAAATTTCTTCTACGGATTGATCATCAAAATAATAGAGTGTCAATAAAAAAGCTTCGTCACTTGATAATTCTTCTAGACAATTTTGTATTGCCTGATTTCTTTCTTTTTCATCTATACTGTCTAAAATTCCTTCTAGTGCTTTTGTTTGATGCTCACTGAAATCTTCAATATAGGTCACATTGTTTTGCTTTTTCCTTTTCTTTAAAGCATCTAAACAAGTGTTGTATGTTACTTTATAAATCCAAGTTGAAAATTTAGACTCACCTTTGAATTTGTTAAGGGCGTTGAAAATTTTTACGAACGTGTCTTGAGCAATTTCTTCGGCTTCTTCTTTGTTGTTGAGCATTTTTAGTGCCAAAGTATATACCATATCCTTATAACGATCTACTAAAGTAGCAAAACTGTTTGTGTTGCCATTTAGTATTAAGTTAATATAATGCTGGTCTTCTATAAAAGTCATATAGGTGTAAGACGATTAAAAGTGTATTAAGGTTACATTTTTTTTTAAAAAATATTTTTTCTTTTATGTGTAACCAAAATGAAACTAGTATCGTCATAGCTTGTGAACATATCAATCAATATTAATTTAAATCGATCAATCATGTTAGCAGACATTTTAATCCCAATTAGTTTTTTCTCTTCAGTTTTTGGAGTTTTTTATCTTTATTTATCAACCAGAAACAGAGAACGTTTGGCTCTTATCGAAAAAGGAGTAGATGCCAGTATTTTTATGCCAGGTGCTAAATCTAAATCCCCATTTTATAAAGTAATTCTTTTAAACTTAGCATTATTGTTAATGGGAATTGGTATAGGAGCTTTTACAGCTTTGTTGTTAACTGCCTACACGTCATTAGATGAGAACGGGGTATATCCAGCTACAATTTTTACAATGGCAGGTGTTGCTTTGTTTATTGGATTCAATATGACAAAAAAACTTGACGAATAAAATATAATTAACAATCAAAATCATCAATTAAATAAACATCAATCAAATCATGAACAAACAAATTATTACAATGGCTTCCCTTTTGGCTTTTTCATTAGGGGCAACTAATCTGCAGGCTCAATCACAGTCTGCAAATTCTGTATCAAAATACAGTTATCACGATGCTTTTGCGCCTGGATTTTACACAAAAAATGGAACGGAAACACGTTCAGTAAGCGGTCAACCTGGAGCTAAGTATTGGCAAAATAGGGCTGATTATAAATTGACAGCGGTTCTAAATGAGAAAAAAAATGAGATTACAGGAACTGAGATTCTTACTTATACTAATAATAGTCCTGATAAAATTTCTTTTTTATGGATGAACGTTGATCAAAACCTTTTCAAAAATGATTCTCGAGGAAAAGCTGTAATTCCTGTATCTGGAAGTCGAAATGGTGATAAAGGTCAAGTTTTTGACGGGGGTCACAAAATCAAATCGGTAAAAGTAGTTTCAAATGTCAAGGGGAAGACGGTTGAAAATGAAGTTAAATTTGAAATTATTGATACAAGAATGCAAGTTTTTCTTCCAGAGAACTTATCAGCAAATGGAGGAAAAGTAACACTTAAAATTGACTTTTCGTTTATTTCTCCAGATTATGGTTCAGACAGAATGGGGGTTTTAGAGACTAAGAATGGGAAGATATTTTCTATGGCACAATGGTATCCAAGAATGTGTGTGTATGATGATATAAAAGGATGGAATTCGTTACCATATTTAGGAGCTGGAGAGTTTTATTTAGAATATGGAGATTTTGATGCAAGTATTACTGTACCATCAAATCATATTGTAGTTTGCTCAGGAGAATTGATTAATGAAAATGAGGTATACACTACAGAACAACAAAAAAGATGGAAAGCAGCAATTCAAAGTGATAAAGCAGTAAGTATTCGATCAGCAGAAGAAGTTGTAAAAGCAGATTCTAGGCCAACAGGGAAAACTACTTTGACATGGCGTTTCAGAATAAAAAATTCTCGTGACCTTACTTGGGCTTCATCTGCTGCATTTGTGGTTGATGCTGCAAAAATTAATTTGCCAAGTGGAAAAAAATCTTTAGCAATTTCTGCTTATCCAATTGAAAGCGCTGGTCAAGAAGCTTGGGGAAGATCGACAGAATACACAAAAACATCTATTGAAAATTATTCAAAACGTTGGTTTGAATATCCTTATCCGGCTGCTGTAAACGTTGCAACCAATGCTGGAGGAATGGAGTACCCAGGAATTGTATTTTGTGATTGGAAAGCAACTGGTGAAGATTTATGGGGAGTGACTGATCACGAATTTGGACACACTTGGTTTCCTATGATTGTTGGATCAAATGAACGCTTGTTTGCTTGGATGGATGAAGGATTGAATACTTTTATTAATTCATTGAGCTCTTATGATTTTAATAATGGGGAATACAAAATGAGAGAGATATGCAAAAAGGGGCTAATTTTTTAACTGGATCCGATTTAGAGCCCATTATGACCGCTCCCGATGGAATGAAAGAACAAAATGTTGGTCCTCTTGCTTATATGAAACCTTCATTGGGGTTACGAATGTTACGTGAACAAATTTTAGGGCCTGAACGATTTGATAGAGCTTTAAGAATATATACTGAACGTTGGGCCTTTAAACATCCAACACCAGACGATTTTTTTAGAACAATTGAGAATGTTTCAGGAGAAGATTTAAATTGGTTTTGGAGAGGATGGTTTGTTAACAATTGGAGATTAGATCAGGGAATTACAAAGATAAAATATTTAAAAAACAACCCGGTAAATGGAGCTTTAGTTTCTTTAGTTAACTTAGAAAAAATGGCTATGCCTGTTGTTATAGAAGTTAAAACAAAATCTGGAACAATAAGCAGAGTAAAGCTTCCTGTTGAGGTTTGGCAGAGAAACATTGACTGGAAATTCAAGTTGAATACAAAAGAGGAAATTGCTTCAATTACCATAGATCCTGACCATGCATTTCCTGATGTAAACCCATCAAATAATGTGTGGGAAAATGGAAAAAGTGAATTAGAAAAAGAGCCTTCTTTAACTGCTTATGTTGGCAAATTTTCAAGTAAACAAATCCCTATAAAAATTAATTTTACTGACGAAGATGGAGTGTTGGTAGGAACACCTGAAGGTGGTCAAGAAGAACCGTTGTCTTTTGAAACTGTAGGCAAAGATAAATTCGCTTCAGAACAAGCAGGAGTAGAGATACAATTTGCAGAATCAAAAAATGAATTTACTATAAATATGGGTGGACAAAGCTTTTTGTTTACCAGAAATTAAAAACTCTTAAGAAAGTTGAATTTTAAAAGCCCTTATTGAATAATAAGGGCTTTTTTTTATTTACAATACCATTAAATTACATCCTCGAATATCTGAATTGTCAAATCGTCCAAGGACTTCAAAAGAGTTGTTTCCAAGTATTTTTCCTAAATCTTGTGTTGCTATAAAGGAACATGAGTTTATATTGGCTAAATCAATTACATTAATTCCGCCTGTTTTACCTTCTTTTACGTAAGTTAAAGCATCTTCTGGATCTCTTATAAGTATTTGCATCCATGAAGGACATTCGAATATGCCTTCGCCTAAAGAATACGCTTGAGAAAGCAATTCGGTCATGCCATATTCAGAATGAATTTCGGAAACACCAAATCCTTTGCATAAAATATTATGCAATTCTTCTCGGATAATTTCTTTACGACGACCTTTCATACCTCCAGTCTCCATGATAATGGTGTTTTTTAGATTGAAAGACTGTTTTTCAACTAAATCCAATAAAGCATAAGTAACACCAATAAGAATTATGTTTTGGCCTTCATTGTCTAATTTGATTAACTTTTGAATCAATTCATCGTAGTTGTTTAGGTAAAATCCACTTTCGGGATTGTTAGAAAGCTGAATTAAATCATCAACCATGTAAATCAATGAAGAGCCATCGCGTTCTAAATAGGATGGGAGTAGTGCCAATACTACATAATCTTCTATATTGCCATAAAACTGTCTAAAGCCTAAGCGATAGCTTTCTTCGTAAAATTCTAAATCAGTCACATGATGCTTACTGGTACTCATGCCAGTTGTTCCGCTACTTGTAAAAGTGGTCTGGATATTTTCTGTAGAGCTTAAAACATCATGACTTTTGAAAAATTGAATAGGAAGGAACGGAATGTCCTCAATACGTTTTACATTGTTTTTGTCTTTTTTGAGTAAAGTGCAAAAATTCCTGTAAACTTTATTGTTGTCGTATTGAAAACGAAATACTTTGAGTGTGATTTTCTCAAATTCTTTTTTGGAACTAATTTGAAATATATCGGAAGTTGAAAACATATTTCAAAAGTAGTCAAAAAAAAAATCCTGCAAAAGCAGGACTTTTAGTTAGTCAATATTATAGTTTAGTGTTTGTTCTTTTTCTCCTTCGATTACTTTAATTTTATAATTTCCTTTTTCGAAATTTCTCAAATAAATTGGATCGCCAATTGTATTTATCGAAAACACTTCTTTATTGTGGTTGTCATAAATAATTACTTTCTTCTCAACATAGTTGTCTGAAACTATATAAGCAAGTTTGCCAAATTTTTTTGAATCTTGATTAACAATGTTTAATCCAGAAATTCCTTTTTTAATATCATTCTTTTTCATCGGAATTGTGTCAACGATTGTTTCTTTAATTGGATTCGTAGAATTTATTTCAATTCTGTTTGAAGCGATAGTGATTAGCGACTGTAATGTTATTAATAAAGCAAATAGATTTTTCATGACTTAGTTTGTTATTTATTTGATGTCAAAACTATACTGAATTAATCTATTTGTTTAATTTTTTCGATGTTCTATCTTTTTTTTCGATAAACTGTAATTTGAGCGTAATTGGGGTTAGTTGTAGTTGTAGTTTTTCTCACCAATTTTAGTGATATTTCTAGTTTGAAATTTAACAATAAAAAAAGCCTTACAACTGTAAGGCTTAATATAAAGTGAGTGTATTTTCTTATTCAATAGTTATTTCTTTTGTATCGGCTTTATCACCTTCAACGATTTCCATAGTATAAGTACCTCTTTTTAATTTTGATAAATTAATAGGTGTTCCTACAGTTTTTTTAGAATACACTTTTTTTCCGTCTTCATTGTAAAAGGACACATTTTTCTCTGTATAAGAGTCAGATATGACATACATTTGGTTGCCAAATTTCTGAGAATGTCTCGTCATAATTTTCAATCCGTGAATATTGGTAGTTTTGGAATTTTCATCTACTAATTCAGATTCATTTTTTGATCCATCAGTTGAAAGGTTATTTTTCATTATTTCGTTTGCACAACCTGTTAAACTTAGAAGCAATAAAAAGTAAATGGTTTTCATGTTTTTATTTTCAAATTATTTCGACTTTAAACAAATATATTAAATTGAATTAATTATAGTATTTTTATTTTAATTAATTTACTGAATTACAACTTACAAGTTCTTTTTTGTAAGAATCATTTCACATCATTTTGATATGAAAAGAATTTTTGAATCCTTTTTATGTATCTATTTAGTTTTTTGTGAAAATAAATACTAGAATTTCTTTTTGTTTAATATTCTAGATGAATAGCAAATAAATCTGTTTAAAGGTAAAAAATAAGCCCTGACAAAAGTCAGGGCTTATTAAGTATAGTTAAAAGAAATTACTCAACAACAATTTTTCTTGTTGCAGTTTTTCCTCCTTCAGTGATTTTAACTACATAAACACCTTTACTTAAAGAAGAAATGTTTACTGTATTGTTTACTGTTTTAGTATTTAATACTGATTTCCCTAAAACGTCATATAATTGTACTTCTTTTGCTTCAAAGCTATCAGAAGTTACATATAATGTATTTTTAGCAGGGTTAGGGTATACTTTTAATCCAGAGATGTTGTTTTCTGCAACACTTAAAGAACATGGACTTAAAGTTGTAGCCGTGTTTCTTGGAGTAGGTGTGCCGATTGTAAAATCAGATGCATTGTTGTTAGTGTCAGTACAACCTCCACTATTTCTTATAGCTCCTGTAGAATTTGATAAAGCTCCAATAACAGTCCCTTCAAAACCATTAGCAGTTCCATATCCTACTTTATCAATAATGTTAGAACCAGTTGGGTTTGAATTGGTCTCTTGTGTTGTGTTGTTCACAAGAATCACTTTTCCGTTAGCGGCAGCCATTGCTATAGCTCCAGTTGCTGCTCCATTACTTCCAAGAGTTCCTGCAGTTGCTCCGTCTACTTCAGCTGTTGGCAAAGCTGAACCTGTAGCTCCACCTGCTTGTTTTATAAGGAAATATTGACCAGGTTGTAGAGTAACATTTGGAAGAGGTGTCATAAACCAAAAATTATTTGGAGCTGCTGCTGGGCCTGTCGCTGATGTGTATTGTATCGACCAGCCATTTATGTTTACTGCAGCATTCCCGCGGTTGAATAATTCAATAAAGTCATTTGTATAAGGGGCTCCAGAATTTCCACCACCACCATAAACTTGGCTTATAACAACTTGTGCATTGCTAGTTAAAAATGTAGCTAACAAAGCTCCTATAAAGTAAATTTTTTTCATTGCTTTTTATTTAAATTGGACAACAAATATAACAAGTAATTTCTTTTCGAAGAAAGAAATGATGTAAATAAATTATTAAAATTTGTATTTAATTACTTGATAATTAATTTTCGGGTAGCACGTAAATCGCCTTCTTTTATCTTGATAATGTAAACACCTGGAGATAATGAAGAAACATTTAGCTCTTTTGAGTTTATGTTAACTTGTATTACTTTTTTACCAAGGACATCAAAAATTTCAATTTCTTTTGGTGCTAATGATTTTGATGAAATATAAACACGGTCACCACCAGTTGGATTAGGGTAGATGTTTAAATTTTCGAACGGTTGTTCTTGGAATTTAGAAGCCAACGCAGAATCCTTACCTTCTTGAGCACTTACACTCAAAGAAAATAGGAATAACAGGGATGTAATATAAAAGTATTTTTTCTTCATTGATTTCTTATTAGAGTAAAGATAATAAATTATTTTCAAATTTAGTACCAAAAAAAAATGCCTCAAGTTTTTTTGAGGCATTTTTTGCATTTATTTAACAGTAGTGTTGTTATTGTAATAAGTTAACACCATTAACTGTTGTCCAGTTTCCGCTTACTAAAGAAGCTCCAGTAGCAGTAGTTGTTTTGTTCCAGTTTGAAGTAGGATTAAAACTAGAAGATGATAATGTAAATGTTGCAGCACCTGAAATAAAATCGTTATCAGTGTTAGAAACTTTAACATTTGTAAGTTTAATTTTTCCTCCTACAACTTGGTGATCGTAAGTGTTTTTGTCTAATACTTGAATTGCACCACCGTTTAAAGCTGTCGGTGTAGTTTGATTTTTGTAGCCTTCAATTACGATGTTGCTAAAATCTCCATTACCTTCTTTTTTAAATTGGATAGCATCTAATTGGATTTCACTTTGTGCTTCAGTAACAGTTCCAGCAGCTCTTTTTAATGTGATGTTTACAATTTTAGGCCAAAAGTTGTTGTCAACACTTTTTGATTCTACTTCCATACCGTAATTTCCAGTTCCTGTTTGGTAAGCATACCAGTTAGTATTGTCTTGACCTCTCCATCCATCTTGCCAGTCAAATGCATCATCTTTATTTCCGTAAGAAATCAAGTTTTTTGCACTTACTGTTCCTCCGTAAAATTCGAAACCATCATCATTTCCCATGTAAGAAACCAAGTTTTCTAAAACTGTTCCTGACCCTACAGAATAAAATGAAAAACCATTGTGTTCTTTACTGTTTGTTGTAATAACCTGACCAGCATACTCTACACGTACATATTTTAATGATCCTCCATTATGAGTAGTGTTTGAACCTCCGTAAATTGTTCCTGTTCCATCTTCCGATGTTGCAGTTTGAGGTGCTGGGTTAGAAGCTGAATTCACGATAGGAGCATCTCCATAGATGATGATTCCAGCCCATGATCCTGGAACTTTAGATTTTTCTGTGAAAACAATTGGTTCAGCAGCAGTTCCATTTGCAATTAATTTTCCTCCGTTTAAAACAATTAAACCGTTTTCACCTGTAGTTTTATCTGCAGTAATTGTACAACCAGGCTCAAAAGTTACTGTTGCGCCGCTTTGGATTTTTACCATCCCTTTTAAAGTGTAATTTCCATATGCGTAAGTAACATTTGATGTTATGTTACCTGTGATTTCTCCCGTTACTGGTGTTTTTGCTCCTGTTCCTTCTTCATCATCATCGTTAGAACATCCTGTGAAGATTGTTGCCATTATAGCTAGGCAAAATGCTAATTTTTTCATGATTATAAGTTTTCGTGTTATTTGTGAGACAAAGCTAGAAGTTAAAAACCTTACTATTCTAACCAAATGGTTATCAAATAGTAAGGTTTCTAATAAGTTTGTGTTTATAAATTGTTAAGTGTTTTTTCTTAAAATGTATAAGATAGATTTGCAGAGAAACCAATTCCTTTTTTGTATGATTTAACAGTTAAATCGTTTTCCATGATTTGGATTCTGCTGTTGTCGCCCATTTGAATTTTATAGGTAGGGTTTAAGATGTTTTCTGCAGAAAGTTTGATGTCCCATTTGTCAGAAATTTTGTTACCCCAAATAAAATCAAGTTTGTTAAATGGCATTTCGTAATAATTATCAAGTCCATAAGTTCCTACAGCATAAATACGTTTGCTATATGCATTGAAAACTAAAGTCATTGTGTTTTTCCAGTCTTTACTAAATTCTGATTCATATTTTAAATCGGCATTAATAATCCATGGAGAAGCGCCTTGTAATTTTCTTGTAGGTTTTGCATCAATTGCAATTGTTTCAGGACTTTGTAAGCCATTTTTAATCTTTTCAATTTCAACTTTAGAGTACATTAAGGAAGTATTCATTCCGAAAGAGAAATTTGATAACACAGGTGATATTCTTTCTAATTGTACCAAGAATTCTAATTCGGCACCATAAAGAGTAGCTTGTTTAGAGTTGTTATAAGTTATGATTTGCCCACCACTTCCAGCAGATGGAGTGAATAATCTTTCGATAGGGTTTTGAATAAATTTAGAGAAACCTGTAATAGTAACCATTTCTTTCGCTGAAGGAAACCACTCGTATTTCAAATCAAAATTATAATTATCACTATTTTTTGCTTTTTGATTACCATTCTCGATTGTACCGTCAGGATTAACAAATTCTAGCGGATATGCTTCCATGATTACTGGTTTTGTTATTGTTTTTGAACCAGCAAAACGTAAATTAGAATTGTCGTTTAATTTATATTTAGCATTCGCAGAAGGCAAGAAATCTATTTTGTCTAATTTATTTTTTAAATAAGGGTCTTCAAAACTTCCACTTTCTTTATACTTTGTTTCACGGTTAGTTTGTTCCACCCTAACACCAATATTAACCTCTGTTTTTTCTCCAAATTTAAAAGCAACGTCTGCATAACCAGCATTTACAAATTCTAGTAATTTTGCTTTGTAAGTTGAGTTTGTTCCTTCTTTATAAGTAAAATTGCCATTTTCAATTTCAGAGGAAAATGTTGCGTCTGGTTGATTGGTATTGAAAGTTACTGAGTTAGAAGCCATGTTTTGAGAAACTAAGAATCTAAATTTAGATTGCATTTGATTGATATAACCGTTGTAACCAATAGTTAACTTGTTTGCTTTTTCTAAATCTTCGTTTCCAAATTTCCAATTGTATTCTGCCATTCCAGATAAATAGTGTTTACCGTCAAAATCTAAATATTGTCTAAGTAAACTGTTTCCTGAATATGTGATTGATGTTGTATTTTCGTCAATTTTTACTCCTTTAAATGATTTACGGTCAGGTAATTCATAATTAGATGTTGAATAAGAAATTCCCCCTTTAATAGTATGCTTTTCATTTTCAGTTAACTTATAATTTCCGAAAAGTTGAGTATTTAAATAAGTTGTTTCTTGTAATTGGTTCATTCTTATGAAACCATTTGTTTGGTTTGCGTTTGAATTGGTATATCCCAATTGGTCTTGAATCATATTTTCTGTGGTCTTTAGATAAAAGGTGTTAGAAGTTAGACTCAATCTTTTGTTTTTGAAATTTAGAACCCCTAATACGGATGAGTTAGTTAGATATTTGTATGATGTGGTTTTTAAATTGTTATCATAATTACCTTGTGAAGTGTTAAAGAAGCGATCAATACCTTCACGAACTTGGTATTTGTTGTCAAAATTTACCGAAAGTAAATAGCTGAAATTGCTATTTTCTCCAATTGAAAACTTATCAGAATTTAAAATGCTAAAACTTGTGTTAAGAGGTGATTTATCTGTTTTAACATCATAACCTGATCCAAATCCTGTTAAAGCTTCACTTGGTCTTAGTGTGTAATTTCCAGGCTTGCTTCCTACAGCAGTTGGAATATCTCTTTCATTCCCGGAAAAACCGAAGAAATCTCCTGTTGAAGTAGCGTCTTTAGAAATCAAAAAGTCATTTAAATTGTTTCCTGTAGTATATCCAGCTCCAAAACTAATTTTAGTTTGTCCTTTTGTTGGGTTTGCAGTTAAAATATTGAAAGTTCCTCCAGCAAAATCACCATAAATATTAGTGTTGAAAGTTTTATATGTTTCAATAATACTTACAATATCAGTACTGAAAATATCAAGAGGGATAATTTTTTTAAACGGATTGTTTGAAGGAACAGCAAGGCCATTGATTAAAAGATTGTTGTATCTGTCTTCTAGTCCACGAACAAATAATCCACGTCCGTCAACTTTAGAAATACCTGTGATTTTTGTCAATCCTTCTTCAACATCACTTACTCCTTTACGTGACATTTCTTGCGCACCTATACTTTGTTTTATTTCAACAGCTTTTTTTTGTTCTAGTAATAGAGCTGTTTCTTTTTCGCGACTAACTGTTGCCTTAACTAAAACGTCTTCCATAGTTACGCTTCCTGAGCCTAACATTTGATTTATTACTTTGTTTTCTCCTTCGTTAATAGTGAAAGTGATTTCCTTAGATTCGTATCCTAAAAAGCTGAATACAATAATATGTGTTCCTGGAGTAACTTCGATTGCATATTTACCATCAATATCAGTTGAAGCTCCTAGTGTAGTTCCTTTTATACTTATATTAGCAAAAGGAAGAGGTTCTCCTTTTAAATCTTTATCTGAAACAATACCCGATACTGAAGTTTTTTGGGCGAATGTTATTAAAGAGAATAATCTGGTTCTCATTTGTTGTGTGTTTTAATTTTGTGCAAAGGAATGCGGACAATGTAAAGTTCGTGTTAGTTACAAGTTACCTTTTGGTTTTTATTATGTTAGGTAATTGTTACCATATTAAATTTGTGTAACTTTAAAAAAATCACTTATTTTATGTATACTTTTACGACGCAAAAACCAGACAACACCTCGTATGAAGAAGAAAGATATTAAGATCTTGTTAGTTGATGACGAAGCCGATATTCTAGAAATTGTTGGCTATAATTTATCTCAAGAAGGATACCAAATCTTTACAGCCGAAAATGGCAAAAAAGCAGTTGAAAAAGCAAAAAAACACCAACCGCATCTTATTATTATGGATGTAATGATGCCTGAAATGGATGGGATGGAAGCGTGTGAGAATATTAGAAAAATACCTGAATTAAGTCAAACTATAATTACCTTT